>NZ_PIRQ01000008.1 GCF_003048535.1 Campylobacter concisus
ATTTATAAATTCAATTCCTACCAAAGCTAACATCCACAATACGCCTATTCATCACTCTTTTACTTCATATCACAGCTACACTTCGTATCTTCCACTCTCTATTTGACCATTCTAGTTTTCAATACAAATATATAAAAAAGTTTGTATTTTACCTTTTAACATATTCATATAAGTATTATGCTTTTAAAATTATCTTTTTAAAATGAAAGTCGTATTTGTTTTTTGAAAACTTACAAGTAAGTTTTCAAAATTAAAAGTTTTATAAGATTGTAGATTTTAAGCCAAAAGCTCTTTTGCGATCATGCTTATGCGTTTTGCCTCAGCACTCGCTCCAATCTCATCTTTTGCCATTTTCATTACAGCGCCTAAATTTTTACCAACTCTTTCAATGATCTTTTTTATTTTCTCTTTAAGCTCTTCATCGCTTAGTTGCGCTGGCAAATATGCCTTAATAAGCTCAATCTCGCCCTGCTCTTTTTTAGCCAAATCCTCTCTAGCACCTTTTATATAAAGCTCAACCGAGTCAGCCCTCTTTTTGATCTCCTTTTGAAGTAGTGGAAGTACCACTTCATCAGTCATTTCGATCCTTTGATCGACTTCAACTTGCTTAAGTGCTGCATTTAGCGTTCTTAAAGTATCTCTTTTAAACTCATCTTTTGCCTTCATAGCCTCTTTTATATCAGCTAAAATTTGCTCTCTTATACTCATTTTCTCTCCTTTAAATTTTTGAAATATTAACTAAAAATTTGTGATAATTTCTTGAAATTTTCCTTGCAGATAAGCCACCCCAACACCCTCTCTAAGCCCATCGTCAATAACTAAAAATTTTGCTTCTTGCCCGATTAAAAGCTCCTCTAAAAGCAGCGTTCCAGCGATGAGCGGATACTTTCTGTTTCTTCCAACCGCCACATTAGCGCTCTTATCGTCCATCTTTAAAAGCTCATCCACAAACCAAGCAAGATCATCATCTCTAAGCTCAAATCCGCTTACTTTTTTTGGATCATAGTTCTCGTAGTTAAGTCCTAGTCGTAGCGCTGCGATAGTAGTTGGTACGCCAGAAGTCAGCACGATAAATTTATTTTTTAAGCTATTTAAAAATTCTCTTGCATCTTTTGTATAAAATTTTGCATTTTCTTGCATTAAATCAAGTGTTTTAAATTTTTCAAAAAATGTAATAATGCCAAATTTAAAACTCATAAAATTTTCATCTTCACCGATCTCTGAGCTTGCTCCACCGATGTCAATAACACTAAAATTTTCACTGATTCCAAGCTTTTTAAAAGCATTTTGAACACCCAAAAATGTAAGCTTTGCTTCTGCTTTACCACTTATTAGGTGAAAATTTATACCAAATTTCTCTCGTATCTCACTAAAAATTTCCTCGCTATTTGACGCTACCCTAAAAGCCTCAGTTGCGACTGCTACGCATTTAAATTTATCAAAGTCAAATTTACTTTTAGCCTCCGATATCGCTTCAAAGAGCCTATTTTTAGACTCATCTGCTATCTTGCCACTTTCATTTAAGCCCCTTGCAGCTCCAACTATCTTTTCATAATTTTGCTCATTACTAAAGCCATTTTGTTCTTTTTTGACAAGCGCTACGCGAAATGTGTTTGAGCCAAGATCTATCGCTATAACCAAAATTTATCCTTAAAATTTTTTGTAGATTCTAACATATGATAATTTAGTATCATTTAAAGTTGAAAAATTCTAAAAACTTTAATATTTTTCAAGATATAATCCCTATCAAAAACCTTATAAGGGGGCTTGATTGCTTCGAGATAACTTATTGGCATTTGTTATTTTTGCAATTTGTAGCGTTGGATTTTTCGTTTGGGGCTATCAATACATCCCGACAAATAACTACTTTTTATTTTTAATCGCTGGCATGTTTGGTCTTTTTATGGCCTTTAATATCGGTGGAAATGACGTTGCAAACAGCTTTGGCACAAGTGTTGGCGCTAAGACTCTTACGCTTAAGCAAGCTCTCATCATCGCAGCCATTTTTGAGCTTAGTGGTGCGATATTTGCAGGATCAGAGGTTACAAATACGATTAGAAACGAGATCGTAAAATTTCCAAGCGATCTAAACCCGATGAAATTTGTCATCATCATGATCTCAGCCCTTCTTAGCTCTGGGCTTTGGCTCTTTTATGCGTCTAAAAAAGGTCTACCAGTCTCGACCACTCACTCGATCGTTGGTGGCATCGTTGGTGCAGGACTTGCTATGGGTTTTATGATAAAAGATCCAGAACCATTTAGCATGGTCTCATGGAGTGAGATCGGTAGAATTGCCGTAAGTTGGGTCATTTCGCCACTGCTTGGCGGCGTGATGTCTTACGTTATATTTGGCTACGTAAAAAGCAAGATTATAGAACCAACACATGAACTTAAAATGAATCTAAAAGCGCTAAAGGCTGAGAGAAAAGCATATAAAGAAAGCTTCATAAAAGCACTAAAAACAAAGCCGGCTGAGGAGCAGATAGCTACTCTTTCAAAGATCGCAGTTATCGATGAGGACGAGATCGAAACCACTGAATACAGCGAGTATCGCTCAAAAATCCGCATTATGAAAGATAGTGAAAAAGAGATAGATACCTTTAAAGCGATGAAAAAGCATATCCCGATCATCGCTGGATTTGCCGCGATGGTGATCTCGTCGATGATGCTTTTTAAAGGGCTGGAGCATATAAATTTAGCCTTTAGTATCATCCAAACCATCTGGATCATCTTCGTCATCGGAGCTCTAGCATATCTTGCAAGCCTTGCTATTATAAACGTCATGAGCAAAAACGATAGCGAAAAGAGTATCAATAGAATTTTCTCATGGTTTCAAATTTTTACCGCTTCATCTTTTGCATTTTCACATGGTGCAAACGATATCGCAAACGCAGTTGGACCATTTGCAGCCGTACTTGACGTGCTAAAAACTGGCTCTATAAATGAAAGCTCACCCATACCAAGCATCGCAATGGTAACCTTTGGAATTTCGCTTGTCGTTGGACTTTGGTTTTTAGGCAAAGAGGTGATCACTACTATCGGCTCAAAACTAGCTGAAATTTTACCTACGACCGGCTTTAGCGCTGAGCTTGCCTCAAGTATCGTCATACTTCTAGCCACAAAGCTTGGCATACCAGTTAGCTCGACTCATATCCTAATAGGCGCAGTTTTAGGCATCGGCATCGTAAATAAAAATGCAAACTGGAAAATGGTAAGACCAATCATTCTTGCTTGGCTCATCACGCTTCCAGCAGCTGCTATCTCATCAGCTATATTTTATTTTGCCCTTGCTAAATTACTAGGCGTTTAGTCATATTTTTAAATAGCTAAACCGCCCTATTTTTTAGATATTTTTTGTATAAATTTTATATGAGAGCTTGGCAAGTTGATCCAACCTGCCAAGTAAATTTGAAGTTATTTTTTCTTAATGATGATCTTCTCACCATCGCTATCAATGGTGATCTCATCGCCACTTTCAAGCTCATCTTTTAAGATCATATCAGCGATCTTATCTTCAACTAGCTCATAAAGCGCTCTTCTAAGAGGCCTTGCGCCATAAACTATGTCAAAGCCAGCTTTTGCGATAAATTTCTTAGCCTCTTCGCTTAAAACTGCCTTGATACCACGGTTATGAAGAGTCTTTTCAAGCTCTTTAAACATGATCTCAACGATAGAGATTAGTCCTTGTTCATTTAGAGGATTAAATATGATAGTATCATCAAGACGGTTTAAAAATTCTGGTTTAAAGTAGTTTTTAAGCTCGTTTTTAACAGCAGCGTCACGATCTTCGCCCTTTAGCTCCATGATGAAATTTGAAGCAATGTTTGAAGTTAAAATGATGATAGTGTTTTTAAAATCAACCGTTACACCTTTATTATCAGTCGCACGTCCGTCATCTAAAATTCCCAAAAGTATGTTAAACACATCTTTATGGGCCTTTTCAACCTCGTCAAAAAGGATGACTGAGTAAGGTCTTCTGCGAACTGCCTCTGTTAGCTGACCGCCCTCATCGTAGCCCACATATCCTGGAGGCGCACCAAGAAGCCTGCTCACGCTATGTTTTTCCATATATTCGCTCATATCAAAGCGGATAAGCGCCTTCTCATCATCAAATAAAAATTTAGCCAAAGCTTTAGCAGACTGGGTTTTACCAACGCCTGTTGGTCCAAGAAATAAAAACGAACCAATAGGCCTTTGACCTTCATTTAGTCCTGCTTTGTTTCTTTTAACAGCACGTGCGAGTGCGTGTAGTGCGTCATCTTGACCGACAACGCTCTCTCTTAGGTGTTCCTCAATGCGGAGATATTTCTCTTTTTCACTTGTTAGCATCTTCTTAACTGAAATTCCAGTCCATTTGCTCAAAATTTCAGCTACAAGCTCTTCATCGACTTGATTTTTAAGAAGCACGCCCTCTTTTTTCATGCTCTCCCATTTTTCTTCAAGCTCGTGTTTGTGCTTTTTAGCGTCAGCTATCTTGCCGTATTCTATCTCGGCAGCCTTTTGAAGATCGCCATTTCTTTTTGCTATTTCAGCTTGTGATTTTAAGCTATCTATCTCTTTTGTGGCTTTTGAAATTCCGCCAAAAACAGCCTTTTCATTTTCAAATTTTGTATCAAGTGCTAGCTTTTTCTCATTTAGATCAGCTATCTCTTTTTCGATCTCGCCAAGTCTTTCTTTATTTTTATCCGCATCCTCCATCTTTAGAGCTTCTTTTTCTACTTGAAGCGTTACGATCTCGCGTTTTATCTTTGAAAGCTCGTATGGCTCGCTTTCTATTTGCATCTTAAGTTCAGCTGCGGCTTCGTCAATAAGGTCTATCGCCTTATCTGGCAAGAAGCGGTTTGCGATGTAGCGGTCACTTAGTCTTGCAGCGGCAACTAGCGCACTATCTGTTATCGTGATGCCGTGATGAACTTCAAGACGCTCTTTTATACCACGTAAAATTTGAAGTGCCTCATTTACGCTTGGCTCTTTAACATCTATCGGCTGAAAACGTCTTTGAAGCGCCGCATCTTTTTCAAAGTATTTTCTATACTCTTTTAATGTCGTCGCACCAACAGCGTGAAGCTCGCCACGTGCAAGAGCTGGTTTTAGGATATTTGCTGCGTCCATTCCACCCTCGCTCGCACCAGCTCCAACTATGGTGTGAATCTCATCTATAAAAAGTATTATATTTCCAGCTTTTTTAACCTCGTCAATGACAGCTTTTAGCCTATCTTCAAACTCGCCTCTATACTTTGCACCAGCTACAACTGCGCTCATATCAAGTGCGATGACACGCTTGTTTGCAAGGCTTGTTGGCACATCGCGAGCAACTATCTTTTGAGCTAAGCCCTCAACAATAGCTGTTTTACCAACGCCTGGCTCACCAAGCAAGATAGGATTGTTTTTACTCTTTCTTATTAAAATTTGCATCATCCTTGTGATCTCTTCATCACGGCCGATGACTGGATCAAGCTCTTTATTTAGCGCTTTTTGCGTTAGATCGATACCAAATTTCTCTAAGCTATCAAGAGTATCATCGCTAGTTTGGCTATCTATCTTTTTGCCACCTCTTATGCTTTCAAGGTTCTTTTTGATCTCCAAGATATCGCAAAATTTGCTTAAAATTTGTTTGATCTCACTAAGTTCAAGAGATGAGATGATCCATGTATCAACAGCTATGTAGCTATCGCCCATGCTTACCATCAAAGCTTTTGCGTTTTCAAGCGAATTTATAAGCTCTCTTGAAACCGAAACGTTATCTTTTGTGACATTTGAGCTGCTTGGAAGTGAAGAAATTTTACTTTTTACTTCAAGCTCGACGGCGTCTTTGCTTACATTCATTTTATTAAACACTTGGTTTAAAATGGAATTACTATCTGCAAGTAAAGCCCAAAAAATATGAAGCGGAACAACTTGTGGGTTTTTAGAGAATATCGCTAAACTAATACCTTTTTCAAGAGTTTCTTGCATCTGAGCTGTTAAATTTTCTGTTATATCAGCCATTAAATCTCCTTGGATTATTTTATATGGTCGCCATTATATAACTTTAGTCTTATATTGTCAAGTATTTTTATAACACTTATCACTCTTTTTATTTAATTGCTAAAATTTACCGTTATAAATTTGTATCAAAAACTATCCAAAAGCAAAAATATAAGCTTAAATTTATACTTTTTTTAGCCAAAAGCTAATAGAATTGAGTCAAAAATTATAGGAGAAATTTTGAATAAATTTAGTAGATTTTTTGCACTAAAAATTACAGGTGCTTTGCTTATCTCAAGCGTAGCAGTGAATGCACTTTTTGCAAAGAGTGAAGACGAAGCAAGTGCGAAGCTTGAAGCACTTTCAAAGCTTACAAAAACAATTTCAACCGTTGAAAAATACTATGTTGATGACATTAAATTTAAAGAGATCATCGATAAAGCCATTGCTGGTTTAATGCAAAATTTAGATGCCCACTCAAGCTTTTTAAATGAAAAAGCTTACAAAGATATGCAGGTGCAAACAAGTGGAGAATTTGGTGGCCTTGGCATAACAGTTGGTATGAAAGATAGCGCACTAACCGTTATCTCACCGATAGAAGATACCCCAGCTGATAAAGCGGGTATAAAATCAGGCGACATTATCTTAAGAATAGACGGCAACTCAACTATCGGCACAACGATAGATGAAGCTGTAAATAAAATGCGTGGCAAGCCAAAAACTCCAATAACTATCACAATTTTGCGAAAAGGTGAGCAAAAACCATTTGACGTAAAGATCATAAGAGATCTTATAAAAGTTGAGTCTGTCTATGCAAAAATGATAGAAAATGACAACATTCTTTACGTGCGTGTTACAAATTTTGACAAAAATGTTGTTACAAAGGTAAAAGAAGCGATCAAAGAGTATCCAAAAGCAAGTGGCATCATACTTGATCTTAGAAACAATCCTGGCGGACTTTTAAATCAAGCTGTTGATCTAGTTGATCTTTTTGTAGATAACGGCGTCATCGTCTCTCAAAAAGGTCGCGACGCATCTGAAAATATAGAGTATAAAGCAAGTGCTAGTAAAACTCTTTCAAAACTACCGCTTGTTGCACTAGTAAATGGCGGAAGTGCTAGTGCTAGCGAGATCGTAAGTGGCTCACTTCAAGATCATAAACGTGCTGTAATAATCGGCGAAAACACCTTTGGCAAAGGAAGTGTTCAAGTAATCCTTCCGATAGATGACACCGAAGCATTAAGGCTAACCATCGCAAGATACTACTTGCCAAGTGGCAGAACTATCCAAGCAGTTGGCGTAACACCTGATGTAGTCGTGCATCCTGGCAAAGTGCCGCAAAGCGACGATAGTGCATTTAGTATCAAAGAAAGTGAGCTAAAAGCACACCTAAAAAGCGAGCTAAACAAGATAAATCCTACAAGTGAGGGCAATAAAACTGAAGCAAAAGATGATAAAAAGATAATCACGCAAAAAAAAGTTGATGAAGATATTCAATTAAAAACAGCAATTGATACGATCAAAATTTTAAAAATAAAACAATAAATTAGAAGGAGATCTCCATGCAAAAAAGAGAGCTTATTTACGAGGGAAAAGGTAAAAAAATGTATGCCACAGACGATGCAAATTTACTTGTGGCTGAATTTAAAGACGATCTAACAGCATTTGATGCTCAAAAAAGAGGCAACGAAGCTGGTAAAGGCGCATTAAATAATAAAATTTCAACACAGCTTTTTAAGCTTTTGGAGAGTAAAGGCATCGTGACTGACCTAGTTGAGACTATTAGCGACACTGAACAAGTAGTCAAAAAATGTGAGATCATACCTCTTGAAGTTGTTGTTAGAAATATCGCAACTGGTTCACTAAGCAAAAGACTTGGCATAAAAGAAGGCACAGTTTTACCTTTTACGCTTGTTGAGTTTTACTACAAAAACGATGATTTGCACGATCCATTAGTAACCGATGAGCACTGTATCATTATGGGATTAGTAAAGAGTGAAAAAGATCTTCAAACTCTAAGACACACAGCAAGAGAGATCAACTCTATATTATTTAAATTTTTTGCCGAAAGAGACCTAAAACTAGTTGATTTTAAAATAGAATTTGGTATCGACAAAGACGGCAATATCATTCTAGCCGATGAAATAAGCCCCGATAGTTGTAGATTCTGGGATGCTAAAACTAATGAAAAACTTGACAAAGATAGATTTAGACAAGATCTTGGTAGCGTAAAAGTCGCTTACGAAGAAGTTTTAAGAAGAATTTTATCGTAAGGACAAAAATGAAAGCTGTTGTAAATATAGCATTAAGAAGTGGGGTCCTTGACCCTGCTGGCAAAGCAGTGGAGCATGCTTTAAATTCTCTTGGATTTAGCGGTGTGTCAAATGTCAGGATAGGCAAGCAAATCGTTTTAGATATTGATGAGAGCGATAAAAACAAAGCAAAAGAGCAGCTAAAAGTGATGTGCGAAGAGCTTCTGGCTAACACTGTTATCGAAGACTACGAGATCGTGCTATGAAAGTAGCGATTATACTTTTTCCTGGCACAAACTGCGAAGAAGATACAGCTCACGCATTTAAATTACTTGGATGCCAAACACAAATAATCTGGCACAAAGAAGATAAAATAGATGCTGACCTGGTCGTACTTCCAGGCGGTTTTAGCTATGGAGATTATCTAAGAACAGCTGCAATAGCTAAATTTAGCCCAGCTATGCAAGCTGTAAAAGAGCATGCAAAAAAAGGCGGCTATATCTTAGGAATTTGCAATGGTTTTCAGATGCTACTTGAGCTTGGACTCTTAAAGGGTGCGATGAGAAGAAATGAAAATTTAAATTTCGTCTCAAAATATCACCACCTAAAAGTAATCTCAAATGACAATAAATTCTTAGCAAATTTAGCCAAAAATGAAGTAGTAAATATCCCTATTGCTCATGGCGAGGGTAACTATTACACTGATGAAAACACTCTAAAAGGCCTTTACGACAACGATCAAGTGCTACTAAAATACTGTGATGCTAAAGGCAACGAAATAAATCCAAACGGCTCAGTCGACAATATAGCTGGAATTTGTGATGAGAGCAAAAAGATTTTTGGTCTCATGCCTCATCCTGAGCGTGCTTGTGAGAAAATTTTAGGTACAGATGATGGTATGAAGATGCTAAAAGGTCTAGTTTGGTAAAACATTTTCTTTTTATCTCCCTACTCGTACTAAATTTATTTGCTGTAAATACCGATGAAGTAAGCGTTTTTGACATGATGGACGAAGCTAGGGAGGATAAATTTGTAAATAGCCCTACTTCAAATCCAAAAACTCAAAAACCGCCAAAAGAACAAGATTTTTCAAGAAAATTTGTGTCACCACAGCCAGAACGTATCACTCCAGAGCAGATGCGAAACATCGTGCCAACAAACGAGCCAGATATTAGTGTTCCAGACAATCAAGTATATGATAAGATCAAAGTAAAAGAGCTTCTTTTAAAAGCCACAAATGTGCCAAAAAATGTTGTTATAGGAGAAATTTTTAGTGTTGAGATAGTGGCTGATACACAAAATGACTTTGAGTTTGAGTTTGAGACACAGCTTGATGAAACAAATATCAAATGGCTAAATAAGAAAAATTTTCAATGGGTAAAAAGCGAAGACAACAAATATGTAGGTACTTTTTATCTTGAGGCAACAAGCATTGACGCAAAGACTTTAAAAGTTAGTTTAACCCTAAAAAGAAATGGCGAGAACTATCAAAACTCTAGCATAAATATCTTTTTACCAAAGCTAAAAGAGCTTAGAAGTGATGAGAACTACAACCACATCGTCGCTGACAACCTTGAGGTAAAGAAATTTAAAACGACTAAATTTGATGATATAAACAATATCATGGTTGTAGAAATTTATGGCAACAACGTAGATCTAAGTGCTTTTAATATTGAAAATAAGACAATCTTAAAGCAAGGTGTAGATACGATAAATGGCGACTTTAACTCACAAAGCGCATATTATTTTGCAGTATTTAAGCCAAATAAAAAATCGCTTGACTTTAACTATTACAACCTAAAAAAGGCCAAATTTGAAAGTTTTTCTTTGCCGGTGAGTGTCGAAGATGACGATGTTAGCACACAGATCGGACTAAACCCAAAACAAAGCGAGTTTAGCACCTATAAAGATATCACGATATACTCTTGTGCGGTAATTTTTATATTATTAGCTATTTGGCGCAGAAGGCTTAGCTACTTTTTTGTGGCGGCTGTTTTTATCGCACTTGGAATTTACACCTACAACCCTTTTGGCAAGGCTGTTCTAAAACCAGATATTAGCGTTTCGATCTTGCCTACAAAAAACTCAACCATTTTTTACACATCTCGCAAAAATGAAAATGTAGAAATTTTAGACACAAAAGGCGACTACTCAAAAATTTTATTTGCTGATGGTAAGATTGGCTGGGTAAAAAAGGATAATCTTGTCAAAAATTAGAGCTTTATTTTTTGCTATTGAGTTTGTTATTAGCGTTATTCTTGTCGTCTTTTTTATGTGGCTATTTAATGATAAAAATAGAGCCATAAGAAAATTTTGGGGAAGATCGCAAAGGTTTTTTGGTGGATATAAACTTGAAGTGATAGGTAATTTTAGTGATGAGGCAAATATCTTACTCATAAACCATCAAAGTATGCTTGACATTATTGTGCTTGAAGAGGTTCATCCAAAAAATCTTTGCTGGATAGCAAAGGCACAAATCGGCAAAATTCCTATAATTGGTAAAATTTTGAGCCTGCCAAAAATGATAGCGGTTGAACGTGAAAATAAACATTCACTAATAAAGCTTTTAAGCGAAGCAAAAGACAGGGTTGAAAATGGTCGTGTTTTAGCGATATTTCCCGAAGGAACTAGATCTCAAACCAATAAACTTTTGCCTTTTAAGGGTGGTGCAAAACTATTAGTTGAAAAGCTAAATTTAAAAGTTCAACCTATCGTTATAGTAGGAAGCGATGCTATGAAAGTAAAAGAATTTAGCTTTAAAAAAGCAGACATCAAGCTCTTTTGTCTTGATATAGTCGATACTTCAAAAGACAACTGGCTAGAGGCGACTAGAGAGAGTATGCAAAAAGTCCTAGACGAAAATAGAAAATAAATTTGGCTTTGCAAATTTACAAAGCCCCTCCTGCTCTATATCATTATCTATAAAAATTTGACTTTATACTAGAAATTTTTATCAATAAATTTAAAAAGGTCCAGCGAAAGCTAGACCTAAAAATATGAGCTTAAGGGGTAAGCTCTCAAGTCCTAAAGACACTAAGTTTTGAATTTAATGCATCTGTCATCTTGTTTAGATGTTCTGCCGCTGAAGCTATCTCTTCGACACTTCTAGCATTTTCAGATGAAATTTGGTTGATATTTGAGATGCCTTCCATGATTTCATTTACATTTTTACCAGTTGCGATGTAGTCTTGCATAGTCTTATCAGACATTGCTATAGCGTTATTCATCGTCTCACTCATAACATTTATAGTTTTTTCAACGTCGCTTGCCACGTGAGTTAGCTCTTGGATCTGTTTAGAGTTGATGCCCATTTGCTCACTGCTATCATTGATCGCTTGAACGATGACATTGATAGTTGCATTTATCTCAGTTAAACTCTTTTGAGTCCTCTCAGCCAACTGTCTAACTTCATCAGCAACGACGGCAAAGCCTCGTCCATGCTCACCTGCTCTTGCAGCCTCGATAGCTGCGTTAAGAGCAAGTAAATTTGTTTGATCAGCTATATCATTGATAACAACAAGGACTGATTTTACCTGCTCGGCATCACGGCTAAGCTGATCAATCTTATCAGCCATTTGATTTTCTACATTAGCTGAATCAATAATCTGCGCCGATAGCGATCTTATAGCTTCAGTTGCCGTTTTTATATGTGTGCTTGCTTTTTGAAGATCGTCTTTGCCGGCCTGAGCTACTGCTAAAGATTCTTTCATATTTTCTTGCATTACTTTACATCTTTGATTTGTCTCTTCCACTATTTCAGTTGATTTTTCTACACGTTTGCCTGTTTGAAGAGATGTAGAGCTAAGCTCATTTGCAACAGAGCTATTTTCACTTGAAAGGTGCTTTGTATCACTTATTAATACCCTTATTCTTTCAATAAAATCATTTATATCTTTACTTATCTTAGCTATCTCGTCTTTACCATAAATAGGAATTTTAATTGTAAAATCAGATGTTATCGCGTTTAAATTTGTTCCTAGTCTATCGATAGGACTTGCAACCATCTTCTTAAGCAAGAACATCGAAACAGCTATCAAAAGTAAGGTAACTATGACGCTTGCTATGATGAAATTTTTACTAACTACTTTTAATGGTGTTAAAAAATCATCAGTAACAGCTGAACCTAAAACCATCCAGTCTAGTTTATCAAATGACTCAAAAGCAACTATACAGTCAACCCCATCAATTATAATAGGCTCAATACCCTTTCCTTTTTTAACAATATTATCCATAGTAGTTTTTAATTCACTACTTAGCTCTTGATTTGCCTTGGTTGGATGAAAGTCAAATTTGCCAGTTTTAGTATTGTAAAGAGAAAAATATCCATGCTTACCAAGTTTCATCTCAGAAAAAGTCTTTTTCATATTGTTTAATCCCTCGGTAGGATCATAACCAACAAATAAAATTCCTATTACCTCGTTATTTTCAATAATAGGATCGTAAATGCTCATATAGTTGCGTCCAAATAAATTTACAACGCCTATATACCTCTCTTTATTCATGATATTTTTATAGGCTTGACCGTTTTTGTCAATCATAGTACCAACAGCTCTACTACCATCAGCCTTCGTCACCGATGTACTAACTCTTAAAAAATTATCACCCGATTTTGCAAAAATGGTTGAAATTCCACCTTTTGTAGCTTTATTAAATTTATCCAGAATATCGTAGTTGTTGTTTAAAATACCATTTTGAGATATTAGATCTATCGCCTCGTATTTGTCAGTCTTACTCATCTGGTGATTGGTTGAAATTTTTCCGATCATCTCTTTAAAAACACTCATTATTAGCTCTGCACTACTTACATTATCTTTCTCAAATAATTTAACCGTATTCATAGCAAGCTGGACGTTTTGTTCTACTGTTGTAAGCACACCATCTTTTATCTCGCGCTCTAAAATATTTGATGTATATACGACAAAACATGTCATAGATACTGCCAAAACCGTAGCAATCGTTGCTGAAACTTTTACCAAAATGCTTCGTAAATTCATTTTGTTTCCTTTTTTCCAAAAATTTTTCGCCTTGATTATAGCACTATTTTAAATAAACTTTATACAAGAATACATAATTAATAACAATTAATAAATTATCATTATTATTTTATTTATAAATTATAACTTTTTTGAAATTATTTTAAAAAATTAATTTAAAAACCTTGATAGTATTACTATCAATGTTAAGTATATTTTTATCACTTTGTGTTATAATCTGCCAAAAATTTTAAAAAAGGAAATCAAAATGGCAGATAAATTTGAATTTCAAACCGAGGTTAATGACCTTCTAAATTTAATGATTCACTCTCTTTACTCAAACAAAGAGATATTTTTAAGAGAGCTCATCTCAAACTCAAATGACGCTCTTGACAAGCTAAACTACCTTTGCTTAACTGATGAAAAGTATAAAAGTCTAAGCTACACTCCAAGGATCGACATCAAAGTAGATGATAAGGCTAAGACTTTAACCATCAGCGACAATGGTATCGGCATGGATAAAGACGAGCTTATCGCAAATTTAGGCACGATAGCAAGAAGCGGCACAAAAGGCTTTATGAAAAATTTAAGCGGCGATGCAAAAAAAGATAGCTCGCTGATCGGTCAGTTTGGTGTTGGCTTTTACTCAGCATTTATGGTGGCAAACAAGATCGAGGTCATAAGCAAACGAGCACTTAGCGACAAAGCCTATAAATGGACATCTGATGCAAAAAGCTACGAGATAGAAGATGCTAAAAAAGATAGCTTTGGAACGGACATCATCTTGCACTTAAACGATGATGAGTTTGCAAATTCTTGGCGTATAGAAGAGATAGTCAAGAAGTATTCAAATCACATTCCTTATCCTATATTTATGGATAAACAAAGCTATGTCGCTCCAAAAGAAGGCGAAAAAGAGGGCACGTATGAGACTAAGAACGAGCAGATAAACAAGGCAAATGCGCTTTGGAGGCTGAATAAAGCCAGCCTAAAAGAGCAAGACTATAACGACTTTTATAAGCAAATTTCTCACGATAGCAGCGATCCGCTCCTTTACATCCACACAAAAGCTGAGGGTAAGATCGAGTACTCAACTCTATTTTATGTACCAAGCACCGAGCCGTTTGACCTATTTAGAGTTGATTACCAAAGTGGCGTGAAGCTCTATGTGAAAAGAGTTTTCATCACAGATGATGCAAAAGAACTCTTGCCGCCATATTTAAGATTTATCAAGGGTATCATTGATGTTGAGGATCTACCATTAAATGTAAGCCGTGAAATTTTACAAGAAAATGCGATCATGCGAAGCGTCAAAGAGCAAAGCGTGAAGAAAATTTTAAGCGAGCTTGCAAAGTTAAAAGATAACGACCGCGAAAAATACATAAAATTTTACAAACTATTTGGCAAGGTTTTAAAAGAGGGGCTTTATGGATTTAACGCTGAAAAAGAGCAAATTTTAGATCTTTGTCTATTTAAAAGCTCAAAAAGAGATGGGCTTATCAGTTTAAAAGAGTACAAAGAGGCAATGAAAGAGGATCAAAAATCGATCTACTACATCAGCGGCAATAACGAAAGTATGCTAAGAAATTCTCCACTCCTCGAGAGCTTTAAGAAAAATGATATTGAGGTGCTCATTATGGACGAAGAGATCGACACGATCGTAATGCCAATGGTTAATGAATTTGACAAAACGCCTCTAAAATCAGTCTCACATGCTGATATAAATGACGAGATCAAAAGCGATGAGAAGGTTGATGAGAACAAGGTTGCAAACACGCTTGTTAAAATGAAAGAAATTTTAAAAGACGAGGTAAAAGATGTAAGACTGAGCTCAAGACTCTCAAGCTCCGCTGCGGTGTTAATTTATGATAAAAACGATCCTGATTACGCTATGCAAGAGATGTTAAAACAAATGGGACAAGGCGCAAATGCTCCAAAAGTTAAACCGATCTTGGAGATCAATGCTGATCATGAAATTTTTGCAAAACTTGAGAAAAATGAGGCGATGATATATGACATCGCACCTTTGCTTCTTGATATGGCAAGGCTAAATGAAGGCATGAGTCTAGAAAATCCAGCTAAATTTTCAGAGCTACTAACAAAAGTGATGATAAAAGCTATCTAATTTTATAAAGCCCAAGAGAAATTTTGGGCTTTATATTGCTTCTATAAATTTAAATTTCTATAAGAGATCGACCTGCACGCCATCTTGTATCTCAAGAAAAACAGTGTGTCTTGTGTTTATTGTATTTCCATTGATGGTTTCTTGGCGATTAAATGTCGCTTTATAGACTTGATTTACTGCGTCACCTTCACTTGTAACATCTACTTTGTTGTATATGTCACCGACAACACTATGTTTTCTATTTAGCGTAGCAACATCAGCTTTTGTAGCTTTTACAAAGTCATGTGTGAGCTGTACTAAGTCTTTGCTGTCGCCTATGACTTTTAATACTGTATTTACACTCTCACTAGCTACACTATTGCTTGCATCCCTTGTGTTTCTGCTATCAATAATATCAAAGACACCATCTGGGCTAAATTTTATAGATACCGCTTGATCGGCACTGCCTAGTTGAATCTTTTCAAAGTTATTTATCTTTTTAACATTATCTAAATTTGAAAAATCCACATCATCAACTACTATCAGAGTATCCACGCCACCTCTACCATCTATCGCCCTACCCTTACTATAAACAAAGGCATCGTCTAGGTTGCCACCTTTTATATCACCCTCTTGTCTTAGATATATTAGATCGCCAAAATTTGATTCGCCGTATTTACTAGCGTCACTTAGCTCGTAAGAATTTGTAGTCCCTATCTTTTTTACATGTCCATGTTGGATAAGTGCTTCAACATAATTATTACTAAAAAGATGCGTGCCGCTACCTTGTGCTCCAACTAGCATAGATGAAGGATATGGATCTTGGGGGCCATAAGTATTTGCCACACTTTTTGGAAGCATATATAAAGATAAGTTCATCTCACCGGTTCCGTCCATATACTCCATGTCAAATTTATAAAAACCAGCCTTATCAAATGTAAAATCCCTACTCCACCACTGGCCATTTTTACCATATGATGCTTCCGTAGCTGGGTTTATATACGTTGTTGGGCTTCCAAATTTTTGTGTCGTTCCATTTATAGTAAGCTCTGCATAGTTATGTAAGTCTGCTGCTCTCACAGAATATATTCCAGGTGCACTTACATATATCCAGCCATTCATCTTCATAACAATATCAGATCCGACAGGATTTGACTCACCAAGGGTATAATTGCCGGGTCTGCCTTTTAAAACACCATTTGCAAAGCCTATGTTATCACCAGTACCAGCAGCAGTATCGACGTCATTTCTAAATTTCTTTGGTGCATATGGATTAGACGCATCATATAAGGCACTATCTCCATGTCTACCAACTCTAGCTAAATCCTCCGCATGCATATTTCCTTGATTAGACAAAGTCTTATAGTGTGTTCCTGAAGCAAACTGCACAACATCGTAGGTAGTAGAGGCGCTTGGAGAATAAATTTCCATATAGTCTTTATAGATAGGCTTGCCGCCCTGCGTACTATAAACACCGGAATTGTTACCAACCCTAGCTCTCCATGACGGATCTACATAGTTGTAAAACCACATATCAGCATCAAGACCGCTATTGCCAATAAATGTAACAGTGCTAATAGATACGTTTCCTGCGGTGTCAGAATTTTTTATCATAAAATTTGCCCCAGTGCTATTGGCTGATAGGGCAAAATTTTCAGAATAGCTATGTGTATTATCAAGAGACGAGCTTTTGTGAACAGAATTTAGCAAGTCATAAAGATCAACTTTATTTATGGTATTTTTATTAAGAGTGTTGTTACCATTTGAGTCGGTTCCGATACTACCTGAAATATCTACACTAGTAACATTAGACGTGGCATTTGGTGTAGCTATCGCATCTGGAGTAGCATCAAGATCGACTCGGACCAAGAGATCATCATCTTTTGTTTCATCACTTTTTAAAACAGTCGCTCTAATATTTGAATATCTTTCATCTAGCTTTATCCCAAGCGCTTCAAAGTCCATATTTACACGCTTGTCTGCACCTACAACTAGGTCTATATAGTTTTGTCCGTTTGGTAAAATTTTAGCATTACCAAGATCATCTTCAAGAGCTAAACGAAGCTTGGTTCCAGGAGCACGGTCTACACCAAAGACTATATTGGGTTGCTCATCGTTAGTAAGCGAAATGTTATACTCTTTTATAGTTTTGCTCTCATTATCAAAGTTATTTTTCTGAATAACTTTTTCATTATCTCCTGCTCTTAAGTATTTTGCAATATTTATAACTCCGCCGTCTATCTGCGTAGCAAGCTTTACATCATCAATATACTCTAAAATTCCAAAGTCAAATAATCTACCACGGATGCCATCAGTCGTCGTAGCCTCGCCAGGTGTTGTAATAGTCGCTCTAACCGGCGTAGAGTGATCCATGGAAATAGGAACGCCTGGTATGCTAAATTTACCACCAGCTATTGGAAGTGATGCTGAGCCATTGCTTGGTATGGCTGTTAGCCCGTCATCGCTTATTGTATACCTAACGGTTGTGGTAACGGATGGTATGGTAGGAGTCGAGATCGTGACGTTTATATTGCTTCCTGGTTTTGTATTGTTAGGTAGGTAGATATCAAGATCACTTTGGGTTGACGGCGAGCCTGAAGGAGTCGTTATGCTATCTATCAACCCATCACCGTCATTATCCCTTGCAAATTGCACCTTTATACTATTATCTAGAGTTATCTTGTCTGTGACTGGGGCTGCTTTATTGCCAGCTTTGTCAGTAAATGTGGTTGTAAAATTTGTAGTAAGCCCATAAAGTCTTGTGGTGGTCTCTATGGTGCCATTATTTACACTGATAGGCACGCCATCATCTCTTGTTGCACTATATACACCAGACGCATTTTGAGAAATTTTAATAGTGATTTTATCTGTTTTACCATCACTTCCTGCGATATCTATCTCAAATTTATCACCATCTCTTGTATCATTTGGAATTTTTATCTTTATAGATGTTTTTACGCCATCAGGACTAAAACCACTCTCCTTACTAGTTAGAATGCCGTCTTTATCGCCATCTTTTGCAAACTGCACATGCGGAGATTTTATAGGTGCAACTATGTCACTTGAAATTTCACTCACACTTGAAGCTTTTGGAGTACCAGTCGTTCCGTCAATGATCGTCGTGCTTAGTCTTTTTCTGCTTGGATCACTCGAGTTTGTTGGATCAGTGATTGTGATCTTGCCATTTTCGATAGGAATGATCTCTGTACCACCATCAAGTGTAGCACTAAGTCCGTCAGGTGCGATAGTATATGTCTTTGTTACGCTTGTTGGTGTACTAGCTGGATCATCAACTTTTATACGGATCTTATCGCCAACTACGGCATTGTTTGGTATATAAATATCTATCGATAAGGCCGTACCGCCACTTTTTGTAAGCTCGGCTAAATTTATAATCCCATCTTTATTCTCATCAAGAGTAAAAACAGCGATTGGATCGTTGTTGTTTGCTATGGTCATGGTTTCAGTTGGACCTGGATTGCCCGACTTACTTATCATTTGGATATTTACATTTGTTGGAGTTGAAGATGAAATTTTAACCGCATTTGCTACGTTAAAACCGACATTTCCGCCACTCTCGCTTGTAAGCGGATAGCTCTCACCACTCTCTTTATCTATAAGCGTGTTTTGTGATGTTTTAACCAGCACTTTTTCATGTAAAGTTCCGTCAGGATCGGTAGTCGTTAGCTTTATCCTATCGCCTATTTTCATATTTGGCGACAAGATGATCTTTGCATCATTACTTGGTGTGCTAACTGCTGGATTAAAGCTATTTTCGCTTGCATCTATGACGCCATCGCCGTTTAAATCTTTTCCAAAAACGACCTTTTTGAAGCCAAGAGTCGGAGTGATTGTATCAACGCTTGCAGTTGCCTTTGCCACAGATGAGTTAGTGCCATTTGCCAGAGTGATACTAGAATTTACACTAAATGTAGCATTTGGAGTGACAGCGACACTTGGAATGATAAATTCTTTTTGCTCTGGGTTTGTGGCATTTGACGAAATAGGTAAAATTTCACTTGGATTATTTATATTTATCACGCTTGTGCCAGCTTGATCAACCTTATAAACAAGCATGGTCTTTACACCGTTATCTACAACTTCCAATGTCACTTTGTCGTTTGGCTTGAAGTCATTATTAAAAGTAACCGCCATACCAGTATGATTTGCATCGCCGCCTGCTTCTGCAATATTTATATAGCCGTCGCCATCAATGTCTTTTAAAATTCTAACACTTGGTGCCGCAATAACCGGAGCACTCTCTTTTTGCTCTACCGCTGATACCGCGCCGCTAATAGACCTATGTGCCAATGCCAACTCTTTTAATATGACTGGCAGTACAACTGCACCACCATAAACACCAATAATATTTGAGATGTGACCTTGTGTATCAAAATTTAAACCATTTATGCTTGCAAAGCTACTACTGTGGCTTGAGCCATGAGAACTATAACTTGCGTTATGAGGGCTGTCGTCTTCGCCTTTGTTTTTTATTTCTTCATTCTCAACAAGAAAATTTCTCTTATCTTCTTCTATCTGTGCTTCACTGCCTTGTGTATTAAAATTTGCTTTTGATAGCTCTTTTGTGATGATAATAGTTTGGGGCTCAAGTAGCGTGATAGGCGAAGCGTGATAGAAATTTATAATGACTGTATCACCACTACTTTGTGTTATGATCTCGTCGCCTAAAAATATCTCATCACCTTGCTTTAAAGCGGTCAATTTTCCGTCGCGTTTTACAAATACTTTTCCGCTTATTTTTGCAACAATGCCAACGTTTTGCATATTTAGTCCTTTAAATTTAATAATCAATCCATTTAAAATTTCACGCGATTATAGCTAAAAAATATTTTATATAAATAAAAGAATTTACATAATAAATTTTATTATTTTGACCTATTTTTATATTTAAAAAATAAATTAAGTTTTTATAAAATGCTAAAAAAAATGCTCTTTATTTATAATAGAATAATAGATTTTAAGAATTCCCACGCCAAAAGACGTGGGATAAATTTTACGCTATCTTGGTAGCGTCGATGATGTTTAGATCAAGTCCAAGATCTTCAACAGATAGTCCAAGTGCAAGACCTACAAGCTGAGATAGGTGAATGATTGGCTTTCTCACATTTGAGTGGTTTTCATCTTGATATCTCTCTTGGTAGATGTCAAGTTGCATTTGACAAAGTGGGCATGGTGTGACAACTACGTCAGCGCCATTTTCATCGGCGTTATTTACGATCTGGCTTGACATTTTTCTTACAGATGTGCCAGCTGGATAACTAGCGTGGAAACCGCAGCAGTCAAGTCTTTTCTCAAACGGCACGATAGTAGCACCAAGTGCGCTTACAACAGTTTCAAAGCTCTTTGGATTGACTGAGCTTTCCCTGTTATGAAGATCTTTTTCAGGTCTTAAGCTGTGACAGCCATAAAATAGTGCTACTTTTAGCCCACTAAGTGGCTTAACAACCTTTGCTCTTAGCGTTTCTACGTTTTGATAAAGCACCCAAAGAAGGCTTGTGATCTCGGTTGAGCCATTATATTTCATATTGCCCTCAGCCAAGAAAGTATTTATACGATCCTTTGCACCCTTATCAAGCGTAGTTTTAGCTCTTGTTAGAGTTAGCATACAAGTTGAGCATGTCGTAAGCATCGGCATATTCATCTGCTCTGCAAGCGCTATGTTTCTAGCATTTGCCACAAGTGTAGCGATAGGATCGACGTCTTGTGCTTGTTGAGCCCCACAGCAGCTCCAGCCCCTTATCTCGTGAAGCTTCCAGCCAAGTATCGGAGCGATAGCCTCAAGCGACATCTTAGCCTCTTTAGCTGCTTGAGAGAGTACGCATCCTGGGAAAAAAGCGAATTCGTTTTGCATAATTACTCCTTACTAGCAGCTTTGCGAGCCGCATTTATCATTTTTACTAGATCATCATGTCCTTCAATGTCCTCTTCGCCGAAAATATGAAGCGGATTCATCTTACCTGCAAGCATTAAATTTGCAGCGATATCCATTTTGCCCATATTTCTAAACACTCCCTCAGAGCGAAGTGCAAGCTTGATCTCATTTAGTCTGCCTGAGCCATCAACTAGATCGGTTAAAAACGCCTCAGCATGATCTGGTCCCATACCATCATCAAAGCCTTTTTGTATAGCCATAATGCGAAGATCAGTTATGTCTTTACATGCGCTTATGCCTTTTGGACAGCGATCAGCGCACTCTTGGCACTTTACACACATCCAAAGGCCATTATCTATAGCTGGTTTTAGGTGCGGCATAGGATCTTTACTACGTGAGTCAAATGCCGCTCTATAAGCATGCACAAATACAAATGGCTGCATATAATCGCTCGCATCAGCTTCAAGTTTATTACACTCACTAGCGCACGCTCCGCAAAGTATGCAGTCCCATTCAAGCGCTACTTTTTCATACTCTTTTTGACTTTGCTTACAGCCTTTTTCTGCGCTAAATTCTGACTTAGCAGTAATGCTAGGCTTTATCTTGCGTAAATTTTCGATACTTGGCTCCCAGTCCACCATAAGATCAGAGATGACCCTGAAATTTCCAAGTGGAGAAATTCTTATGCTCTCTGGGTTATCATACTCAGCTAAAAGCTCATTCATCTTCGTATCGCAAGCTAGATACGAGTGTCCATTTACCCTAACAGCGCACGCTCCACATATCGCTGAGCGGCAAGATGCTGTGAAATTTAGCGTCGCATCCTTTTTTTGTTTGATATCAAGAAGCACTGTTAAAAGAGTTTTGCCTTTGATCTCTTCATTTGTTAGCTCATAAGTTGATTCATATTTTTTAGTTCCGTCAAAACGGTCGATAATAATTTTCATCCTAGCTCCTTACTCTGGCTTCTTGCCGTCAAGTGAAAATATGCCTGTCACAACGTCTTTGTAACTAAGCTCAAGCTTGCCGTCTTTTAGTGTGACTATGCTATGTTTTAAGAAATTTACATCATCTCTTTTTGGATAGTCCTCTCTTGTGTGAGCGCCACGGCTCTCAAGACGATTTTGCGCTGCAAGGCATGCTGCACGAGAAAGAAGTATAAGGTTGCCAAGCTCGACATAGTCGGTAAATGCTGTGTTCATGACTGGGTTTTTATTTGGCACTTTGATGGTGTCATATTTTGCTTGGATAGCTTCAAGGTTTTTAGAGAGCTGATCAAGTTTTGCACCAGTTCTAAAGATACCCATTAGATCCCAGTTGTTTTTACCAAGCTCTTCACGAAGTGCGTACATATCATTTACGCCGCCCTCGCCTGTTGCTATGGCTTTAAATTTATCTTGCCACATTTTTGCTAGCTCAGAAGTCTTTTTGCCGCTTGCAAATTTTGCATTTTGCGCATAAGCTCCAGCACCCTTGCCAGCTAGATCGCCAGTCACAACTGCGTCAGTTAGGCTGTTTCCACCAAGGCGGTTTGCACCGTGGATAGATACGCATGAAGCCTCACCACCTACGTAAATTCCAGGGATTTTTGTGCTCATATCATCAAATTTAGCTACCTCTATGCCACCCATTGAGTAGTGAGCTGTTGGGCGGATAGGCACTGGTTGCTCGATTAGATCGATATTTTGGAAAAGCATAGCAGTGTGGCGAATTTTTGGAAGCTTTTTCATAATAGTATCTTTGCCAAGGTGGCGAACGTCACAAAGCACATAAGCGCTCATGCCCTCACCAAAGCCTCTGCCTTCGCGAATTTCTGTCTCGATCGCACGAGCGACGACGTCACGAGGAGCCAGCTCCATCTTTTCGTGATAGTTTTTCATAAAGCGCTCGCCCTTGTTGTTTAACAAGTATCCGCCCTCGCCGCGAGCAGCTTCAGTGATTAGTGTGCCGCCATTTTGAACGCCAGTTGGGTGAAACTGAAGCATCTCGGGATCTTCAAAACCAAGACCTGCTTTAAGCGCAGCAGCGATGCCATCACCAGTTGCTATAAATGGAACTGATGTGCGGTTATAAAAAATTCTAGTGTATCCGCCAGTTGCGATAACAAGAGATTTGCAAAGAACTGGGTAAATTTGACCATCTTGGATGTTGCGAAGAACGACGCCTTCGACCTTGCCATCCTCAAGACCGATCTCAAGTAGCTCATGGTCCATTAAAAATTTAACACCGGCTGTGATAGCGTCGTCAAGACAGGCGTGCATCAAAATGTGGCCAGTTTTATCAGCCGCGTAGTTACAGCGTTTTTTACTAGCGCCACCCATGAAGCGAAACGCAACATCACCATTATCTTTACGGGACACGTCACCATTATCTATACGAGAAAAGAGCATGCCATTGTGGTCTAGCTCGTGGATGACTGCGCCTGCTGCCTCGCAAAATTTCACAACTGCATCTTGATCAGCAAGATAAGCCGCACCTTTAACTGTGTCATAAGCGTGAAGCTTGAAGCTATCGCCATTACTAAAGTCAGTAACGCCGTTTATTCCGCCCTCCGCCATACAGGTCGCATTGCGAGATGGCATCATCTTTGTAGCAACAACGACGGTTGAGTTTGGATATTGCTTGCGAACGGCTGTTGCTGCACGAAGTCCGGCACCACCAGAGCCGATTATTAACACATCAACAGATGGTAAGCCACTTTCATTGCCTTTTGGCAACTCATCAGCAAAAACATTGGTCGCACCAGCCGTTGTAGCTAGCGCACCTACGCTGATACAGGCACTTTGTAGAAATTCTCTTCTGGTAAATTTTTCACTCATTGATAACTTCCTATCTTAGTAAATTTTTAGCGTTTAAAACGCACCGCCAGTTTATTTCTTAATATTTTTTAAAACAACTATATTAATTAAATAATTAATAATGAAACATTACATTAAATTTACTTAAAAGAAACATAAAGATTTATTTTAGATTAAGAAATGAGAGCTGATATTAAAATCAAAAAGGATAAAATGGGCTTTTTTAGGCGGTTTATATAAATTTAGCGGTAGAAATTTTATAAGATGTATAAAAATTTCTACCAATTTGAAGTTTATTTTTATTTTTGAGTTTTTAAGCTTTAAAAGCTCTTTTTTATGATATTAGAAAGATAAATTTACTTTTATACTTAAATAAATATATTAAATATAATAAATAACATTATTTTTGTCCTATTATCAAAATTCACCCTTTGGGTGCAAAATTTCTTTTATCTCGCTATCACTTAGCTTGTAGTTATAAAATCTCTCGTAAAACTCTTTTGTTTTTTGCTCTAAATTTAGATCGCTAAACTGCTCTGGGTAAAATGTCTTAGCTAGCCAAAGCGGATAAAGCGCGCCCTCAGCACTTCTTACACTCCAAAGATAAACGCCACTTGGCACTACAAAAATTTGCCCATTTTGCACAGCTTTTAGCTTGGCAAATGACGCGTTTTTAGCGATAGTATCGGCACTTTTTTGCGAATTTGTGATGATGATATCTGGGTTAAAGATGATGACTTGCTCTTCATTTATTGCTTTTGAAATTTTAAAATCACCATCGCTTAGCTCTGAGCTTAAATTTATACCGCCAGCTACGCTAATATACTCAGCACCGATATCCTTTGAGCTAATGGTGCTAAAGTTTCCTGAGTTGTAGTTAAGCACCAAAACTCTCTTTTTTGGTGTTAAATTTGCCGTTTTTTGGCTTACAAGTTTTATGTTATCGTTAAAATATTCATTAAACTCACGCGCTCTTTTCACGCTCTTTTCGCCCCAAATTTCAGCGATCTTGCTAAAGCTATCTTGTAACTCTTTGATGCTTTGAAATTTATCTATCTTTACAACTGCGATGCCAGCGCTCTCAAGCTGAGCCTTGCTATTTTCATCAAACATCATACCAACTGGCCCAAAAACAACTTGCGTTTTTGACGCGATGATCGTCTCGACGCTGCTGCTTAGCATGCCACTTTTGTTGTTGTTACTCTTTATCTTTGGAAAAATTTTTGACATTAGTGGAGGCAGTTTTGGCGCACCGCTAATTATATGATCTTCGTTGCCAAGCATCGCAGAGACATGCACAAATGCCCCTATTAAAGGTGTCGCACGCTCGATCACATCAGGCACTTCTACCTTTTTATTATCGCTATCAAGCACCACTCTTGCTTGCAAACTAACAAGCAAAAAAGCCAAAAGTAAAATTTTCTTAAACATATATTCTCCTTTTAATCCACCATCACACAAGAGTAATGCTCGCGCTCATCGATGATATTTTTTACCACTCGTATATCTACGCCGTAAATTTTCTTTAAATTTTCGCCATTCATCACCTCGCTAGCCTCGCCGTAGATGTAGTTTTTATCCCGTCCAAGCATCGCAACCTTTGCATTTAGATAAAAGACCTGCTCTGGCTGATGAGAGGTGAGGATGATGATGTAGCCTTGCTTTGCGAGCTTTTTTATCTCTTTTAAAACTCGCATTTGGTTGCCAAAGTCTAAATTTGCCGTTGGCTCGTCAAGTAGCATCACCTTTGAGCGTTGCGCTAAAGCCCTAGCTATCAGCACCATTTGCCGCTCTCCACCGCTTAGATCGGTGTAAATTTTATCTTTAAAACTCTCTAAATTTAGCGTCTTTAACGCATCTATCGCTATCTTCTCATCCTCTTTGCTAGGCCGCTCAAATATACCAAGTCTTGCATTTGCACTCATCATCACCACGTCAAAAACGCTAAAGGCAAATGGCGGAGTGTGAGCTTGCGGGACGTAGCTTATAAAGCTTGCTCGCTCCTTCTCGCTCATCTTTAGCGCATCTTTGCCGTCTATTAAAATTTCTCCCCCAAGTGGCTTTAAAAAGCCAAGTATCGTCTTAAACGTCGTCGTTTTGCCAACGCCGTTGCTACCAAGCAGGCAAAAGATGTCGCCATCTTGTAAATTTGCATTGAAATTTTCTATAACGACCTTTTTGTCGTAGCCACAGCTTAAATTTTTTATCTCAAATTTCACGCAAAACCCTTTTTGCTTTTATAGAGCAGATAGACAAAAAGAGGCGCGCCAACTAGCGAAGTGATGACGCCAAGTGGGATCTCACTTGCCATTAGACTGCGTGAAGTGGTATCGACTGTAAGCAAAAATAGCCCTCCGCCAAGCAGCGAAGCTGGAAAGAGCGTGATGAAATTTGCTCCCACGACAAAGCGCATGATGTGAGGAATGACAAGCCCCACCCAGCCCACGATACCGCAAAATGAGACGCAAGTAGCGGTTAGAAGCGTTGAGGCGATGATGATTATGATGTTATAAAATTTCACATTTAGCCCCATCACCCTAGCCTCTTCTTCGCCAAAACTAAGCGTGTTTAGCTTGTAGCGAAGCATAAAAAGTGGCACAAGACAGATCATAACTACGCAAAAAAGCAGAGCCAAATTTTTATATCCGCCACTTCTTGCAAGGCTTCCCATTAGCCAAAAAGTAACTTCTGGCAGCTTATCTTCGCTGTCGGCTAGAAATTTTATAAGCGAGCTAAGCGCTCCAAAAAGAGATGAGATGACGATGTCAGTTAGAACCATCACGAGTAAATTTAGCCTGCCTTTTGCGATGACACTGCTTATAAAAACGACAGCAAAAACCGCAAACAGACCGCAAGCAAATGCGCTAAGCTGCACGCCTATGTAGTTAAAATTTAAGATGATAGCCACGCTCGCCCCCCACAGCTGCGCCACTTGAGACGCCAAGGATGTCAGGCGAAACTAGAGGGTTTTTTAAAAGACCTTGATAGACAGCTCCAGAGCTAGCAAGCGCTGCTCCAACTAAGATGACAAAAAGTACCCTTGGCAAGCGAATGAGCGTAAAGACCGTATATCCTTGCTCGTCGCTTGGTTGCTCGTTTAAAATGCCTGATCTTATAAACTCAAAAATTTGAGCGTAGCTTATCTCGTAGCGTCCGATACCTAATGAAAAAAAGAGCACCAGCAAAAGAAGCGCAAATAATGCGAAAATAATCTTTTTGCTACTCAAATTTCATCTCCCGCACGTCCCACCAGATAAGATAGCTCTTGGTTTCTCTTTTAAATTTAAAGCCGCTTTTGGTCTTTGTGAGGTAGCTTTTTACATTTTCTTTATAAATTTCTTCTTTTTCGGGCGCGATCTCGCCTACGAATCTAAAATAAGAAAACGCCTCTTCAAGGCTAGCAAAATCCCTCTCAAAAATGGTGTCGATTATCTTTAAATTTGGATTTGCTCCCATGTCATAGACGATATTAAAGATAAAGTTATAGCCAAATCTCCTATCGCTAAGACCTGTCTCAT
The DNA here is from genome assembly GCF_003048535.1 of Campylobacter concisus. Classification (NCBI taxonomy): domain Bacteria; kingdom Pseudomonadati; phylum Campylobacterota; class Epsilonproteobacteria; order Campylobacterales; family Campylobacteraceae; genus Campylobacter; species Campylobacter concisus. The sequence continues at coordinate 27,506 of NZ_PIRQ01000008.1, forward strand.
TTTCATCTTTTATCCCTTTTAGGAAGTCTTGCCAGAACGTTTTTAAGCTTGGATAATCCATTAAAAAAGAGGTCATCACGACATATTTTTTAGCAAATTTGCAAAGCTTTTTTATATCAAAAAGTCCAACTGAGCGTGATGCTAGCACGATGTCATGTTTTAGCAAATCCTTTAAACTCTGCTCATCACTCCAGTCTTTTTGGATGAAATTTATATTTTTTACCCCAGCCTCTTTTGCATTTTTTTTAGCGTATTCAAGCATTTTTTCAAACGGATCTAGCGCGCTTACACTCTTTGCTAGCTTTGCAAGTGGCACGCTAAGCCTTGCTGGACCACATCCTACGTCAAGCACACTGTCATCTTTTGTGATAGGTAGGTTTGAGAGTAAAATTATTGTAGAAGCCGTCTCCATGCCGGTCATCTCGTTATACATATCTGCGTAATCATCCCAATTTACGCCGCCATCTTTGCCCTTTACTTTTTGCAAAGTAGGCGAAAACACTCGCTCCAAAATCGCTTGATAATCAACCAGCCCTTGCATCTTTTCTCCCTTTGGTTATTTAAATCTGCCCTACGAAAAGGGCAAATTTAAAGAGCCTAAAGCCAAAATAAATTTGGCTTTAGTTTTGGTTTTAGAATTTAACTTGAGCTGAAAGCATGAAGGTTCTGCTTTGTCCTAAGAAAAGTGAGGTTCCTTCTCTGTCTGGTATCTCTCCATTCACGTCAGATGGGAACATTCCCGCCCAGTATTTTTTATTAAAGAGGTTATTTATGTCAAATCTTATAGTTGTCTCTTTGCCTAGCCAAGCTTTTGTAGTGTATCTAGCTCCAACATCTGTTGTGAAGTAGCCATTTACACTATGAGCATTAGCATTGTCGATGTAGCGTTTACCTGTATAGTGGAAATTTGTTGTAAATGCAAGTTTATTTGTGCTAGGAACTGCGTAGTCAAACAAGACATTTGCTTGAAATTTTGGCTCACCAATAACTGTTTTACCCTCAGACACACCGTCTTTAGCATTTTTTATCTTAGCATCAAGAAGTGTAAAGCCACCATACATACTTAAAGTATCAACAAGCTTTCCGCCAGTAGTTAGCTCAAAGCCGCGGTTTCTTTGTGTGCCTTGAACTTTAAAATCTGCACTTGCACCGCTACCAAGTAGGTATGCTACTGGACGTCTGATCTCAAAGATCGCAGCTGATAGATCAAGCTCACCCAGTCTAGCTTTTGCACCGATCTCATATTGTTTGCTTCTAAATGGTTTTACTGTTAAAGTTTCACCTGCTCTAGAGCTGGTATCACCAAATGTATAAGTAGTTCCTTCATTTGAAATACTATCTGCATAAGTAGTATAAAGACTTAAGTTTTCAACTGGCTTATAGATAAGGCTTATACCGTAGTTAAAGCCACTTTTATCGTAATTTTTCTCTTTAGAAGGTCCAATTTATAGCTTGTAAACCAGCTTCTTGAAACTGATAAGATTGTGCTAAAGTAGTCATTGAATTTAATATCATCAACAACAGAAATATTTTTCATATCGCTACTACTACTTTTATATCTGCCACTTCCTTTTGCCACATGTGGATCGTTAAAGATTCTTGGGTTATATAAATTTGACGTACCAAGATTTTTTCTGCCACCTCTATTTCTAGCACTATAAATGGTCCAGCGATATCCATTTGTAGCTACAGCAAAATTATGTGATAAAGAACCTGTTTCAAAATTTGTCAAACATTTTAAGAACCAGCTATCTACATCAAATCTACCAGATGCACCACTGCCACCACTTTTAGTAACTTCATAATCTCCATTTTGATTTAAGAATTTTCCATCGGTGCCATACATATCTCTGATAGCCTTTTGCCACTGATAGCCACCCTCAAAGTACCAGTTCTCTGTTGGAGCGTATTTTAGTTTTATACTAGCTGTCGTTGTTTTAAGGTGATTACCGCCAAAAGACTGCTCAAGTCCTCTTTTAGTATCTTTTACTGGACTTGGCACATTAAAATCAGCTACGCCGTTTGTTAGCGGCATAGTAAATCCACCTGGCATACCTGAGTTTTTATGCTCATAGTGGCTAAAGTTTGTCTCAAGCGTTAAATCTTCTGTAAGATAAAAATCAAGTCCTAGTGAGGCTAAGCGACGAGAGAATTTACTATCTTTAGCATTCTTTTCACCGCCCGAATAGTAAAAGACACCCCTATATCCAACTTTTTCAAATTTGTTTGAAGTACCAAGACCTACGCCTAAATTTGACCTTGAGCTGTAATCGGTCCAGATGATATTTTGAAGTGGAACTGGGCGCTTGCGAGAGTAGAGGAAATATCCAGAAGGCGTAGCTCCGCCGTAAAGCGAACCGGCAAGTCCGTTTTGGATTTGCAAACTCTCAAACATCGCCATAGGTATAGCTGTGGTTGATGAAGCATAAAAACCATCCCAAAGGACGTTACCTACAACTGAGCCTTGAAAACCGCGAGTTTGTGGGCGACCGATCTCAGCTCCACCACGATATTGAATTTGTGCTGAAGGGAAGTATCTAACTGCATCTTCAAAACCTTGAACGCCTTGATTATCAAGAACCTCTTTTGAGATCGTATTTACTTGATAAGGCATATCTAAAACTTTTTTGTCAGCCAAAGGACCAGCGGCTACTCTTTTGCTTAAAATTCCCTCATCGATACCACTCTCGCTTATGTTATCGCCAACTGAATTTACTTCGATACCCTCAAGTTTTGTCGTTTGCACAGCAAAAACTTGACTTAAAAAACCACTGCACATCAAAAGTGCAGCACATGTTGCAACCGAGATTTTGTAACTCAACTTTTACTCCTTTTACAAAAAATTTTACGTCTAAAATGTTACTAAAACAAATCTCAAATATAATTTATTAATTTATTAAATATTTAAAAATATATTTTATTTAAAAAAGCTGAAATAAGGCATTATGAGAACTATTTTTTAAAAATTTTATAGCTTTGATAAGATAAATAGATACTATAAATATAATTTTTTATATCGAAAAGTAATGCTTTAAATTTTAAGAAAAGTAATAATTGATTTTTCTGTTTATAGTAGAATTTTGGCTAAAAATTAGCCAAAATTTATTTTAAAAGCTCTTTTGCGTATTTTAGGCCTAGCTCGTAAGCTTTTGCATTTGCTTCTTTGACCTTAGCTGGTACACTTGTTAGCATCTCTTCACGCACTAAATTTTCATCCATGCATCCACTCATAGCCACAGCCACGCCAAGAGCCACAACGCTTTGAGTGATGACATTTCCGACCTCGTCTTTTGCGATAGAGATGATAGGAATTTCATAAATTTTCCAGCGCTTTTTATCTTCATCGCTCACTTTTACCAAATTTGGCTCGATAACGATCGCACCGCCCTCTTTCACGCCGCTTTTAAAGGCATCGTAGCTTATCTGTGCAGTTGCTAGCATAAATTCTATCTCGCCATCGTTTGCATAAGGATATAAAATTTCTTTCTCATCAAGTATGATATCAACCTTCGTTGGGCCACCACGCACCTGAGATGTGTAGGTAGAGGCCTTGACGCCGTATCCGCCTGCTTTTATCTTGGCAGCCGAGAGGATCTCGCCTGCTAGTATGACGCCCTGTCCGCCAACGCCGACAAATCTTAATTGTGACTTCATGCTAGCTCCTCAAAATTTATCGCCTCGCCGCTCATAGCAGCCCTTCTTACCATGTCGTAAGCCTTGGTATACTCTATCTTCTCTTCATCTTTGTGCAGCACACCAAGTGGGAAAATGCCCTCTTTCTCCTCGTCACTTAGCATGTCAAATTTGATCTTACTCGTCGTACGACCCTTTATCCACTCTAAATTTTTCACTGCCTCGCCCATTTTGTTCTTGCGACCTAAATTTATATGGCAGTTTGAAAATACATCAAAAAAGCTGTATCCATCGTGACTAAAGCCCTCTACAAAGAGCTTTGTGAGCTTCTCTGGCTCGATGACGCTTCCGCGCGCGACAAAGCTAGCGCCTGCAGCGGTTGCGAGCTTACAGGCGTCAAAGCTAGGATCGATGTTGCCGTACTGTGCTGTGACCGTCCACATGCCCTTTGGCGTGGTTGGGCTGGTCTGCGAGTTTGTTAGCGCGTAGATGAAGTTATTTATTAGGATGTGATTTAGCCCGATATTTCGGCGGCATCCGTGTATCGTGTGATTGCCACCGATCGCAAGTCCGTCGCCATCGCCAGTTACCACGATGACGTGCTTGTCTGGGTTTGCCATCTTTACGCCAGTCGCGTAAGCTACGGCTCTGCCGTGAGTTGTGTGGATAGTGTTGCAATCTAAATATCCGCTAAAGCGGCCAGAGCAGCCTATGCCTGAGACCACGCAAACGTCGTTCATATCCCAACCCATGGCGTCAATAGCTCGGATGAGCGCCTTTAGTATGACGCCGTCGCCACAGCCCCAGCACCAAAGAGTAGGCATTTTATCTGTTCGTAAATATTTATCGTAATTAAAAGCCATAAATTTCTCCTATCTTTGCCTCGATCTCGCTTGGACTTATCGGTCTGCCGTTTGCTTTTAGCAGTTTTGCAAAGTCATCTCTTAAGATGATCTTTGAAATTTCGCCACTATACTGGCCTAAATTTAGCTCGCAGACTAAAATTTTCTTAAATTTATTTGATATCTCTTTTAGTTTTTTAGCTGGAGCTGGAAAAAGTGTGAGAGGCTTAAATAGCCCTACCTTTAGCCCTTTTTCGCGTAAATTTAAGATCGCTTGTTTAGCTGAAAGCGCCACGCTACCAAAGGCGATGATGCAAATTTCAGCGTCATTTAGCATAAACTCTTCATATCTCTCGCACTCATCAGTGTGTAAATTTATCTTATTAAACAGCCTATTCATCGAGTATTCAACGATTTTACCATCTTCTGTTGGAAAGCCAGTAGCGCCGTGATGAAGCCCAGTGATATGGTAGTGGTAGCCTTTAAAAAAAGGATTTAGCGTTGCTGGCTCATCTGGTGCGGCCTCGTAAGGTTTATACTCTTTTGGCTCGCCACTAAATTCTCTTCTTTTATAAATTTCTAGCTCACTAATCTCTGGCAAACTAACCCTTGCTTGCATGTGGCCTATCGTCTCATCAAGTAGCAGCATAACTGGCGTCATAAATCTAGCTGCAAGATTAAAAGCTCGAACTGTCTGCGTATAGCACTCCTCAAGGCTGCTAGGAGCCAAAACTATCATATTTACATCGCCATGAGTTGGATTTTTAGCCTGCAAGATATCGCCTTGTGCGACACGGGTTGGCAAGCCAGTTGAAGGGCCGCCACGCATGACATTTACGATGACAAGCGGTATCTCAGCGATAAAGCCAAGACCAATTTGCTCAGCCTTTAGTGAAATTCCAGGTCCTGAGCTAGCAGTCATTGCCTTAGCACCACTCGCACTTGCGCCAAGAGAAACTGAAATTCCAGCTATCTCATCTTCCATTTGTATAAATGTGCCGCCATGTTTTGGCAAAAGTACGCTTAGCTCGTGGGCGATCTCACTACTTGGAGTGATAGGATATCCGCCAAAGAAGTTACAGCCACACTCGACCGCAGCCCTTGCTACTAGGGCATTTCCAGTTGATACTAGCTCTCTCATGCGCTCTCTCCAAGCTTTGCAAATTTATTTGCCTTTACGGCAGCAGCTCGCTCTTTGCTCTCAGCGGTTAGTTTTGCAAATTTAAAGCCTTTTTCAGCCACATAAATGGCAAAATCAGGACAGTGAAGCTCGCAGTCGCGACAGCCTATACATGAGTCAGCATAGACGACCTCTATCATCTTACCAAGTACCGCCTTTGGCTCAAGCCTCATCGCTAGCACGCCTGCTGGGCAGTAGCTCACACAGACATCACAGGCTTTACACCTGCTCTCATCGACCCAAACAGGTACATTTTCTTTTATTATCATCTATATTCCTAATCCAAATTTTCTTTTAAAAATTTAATGTTTTTTCTAATATCAGATTCGCTTTTACTTAGTTGCTCTTGCTCACTTTCATTTATATTTAGCTCTAAAATTTTTTTTAAGCCCTCGCGTCCAAGCCTTACTAGCCTTCCGCAACTTAGCTCATCATCAAGAAGCACGCTAGCACTTAAAATTTCATCACTCTTGCCCATGATCGCTTCACACATTTTCACAACAGCAGCCGCTGGTGCGTAGTAAGCTGAAGTGCCAAGGAGCTTAACGATCTTTGCGCCACCAGTGCTTGTCTCTTTTTTAAGAGTTGCCAACTCATTTTCATTTAAATTTTCGCTGATATTACTAGCTGATACGATCATCTCGTCGTTGTGAGCGCCAATTATCTTTGTCTTTAGCTCTTTTGCATCTTTATCTTTTAGAAGCGCTAGCTCATATCTGCATCTTGCCCCATCTAGTTCACCAGCCATGCCGATCACTTTATTTTTGCTAAAACCACTAAATTTATGAGCCGTCCAGACCATCACATCAAGCGGATTTGTCACGACGATTATCACCGCATTTGGTGCAAATTTTGCGATATTTTGTGCTGTTTGTTTTACAACAACGGCATTTTTAAGGAGCAAGTCCTCTCTTGTTTGACCCTCTTTTCTTGGACTTCCAGCAGTTACCACTACGATATCACTGCCCTCTATTAGCATAAAGTCATCGCCACCGCAAACGATAGTTTTTGCGTTAAACACGCAGCTTGACTGCGCTAGATCGATTGCTTTTGCACGTGCCACATCACCAAATATATCTACAAGCGCGATCTCATCGCAAACTTCTCTCATGCAAAGCGCATAAGCTATGCTTGCACCGACGTTTCCTGCTCCAACTATACTTATTTTCATTTTCTCATCCTATTATTTGATTTAAAATTTTACTTGGTCTCATGACCTCATTTGCTTTTACTTCATCTGGCAAATAATATCCTCCAAATTCCATGCTTGCACCATCATTTTGTCTTAACTCTTTTAGAATCTCATTCTTATTTTTCTCTAGCTCGTCTGCTAAATTTTCAAAAATTTTACTTAAGATCCCGCCACTTTTTGCCATCTCTCTTGCCCAAAATAGCGCTAGATAGAAGTGCGACTCTCTGGTATCAAGAGTGGCGTTTGGTGTTTTATTTTCATCAAGATAGCTAGCAACCGCTCTATTTAGCGCATCACTTAGCTCTTTTGCCTCTTTTTTTTGCTTAGCAAATGCTAGATGCTCGAGCGAAGCACTAAGCGCTAAAAACTCGCCTAAGCTATCCCAAAGCAGGTGATTTCTCTCTTTTAGCTCTTTTACAAGCGTCGGAGCTGTCCCGCCAGCGCCCGTCTCAAACATCGCTCCACCAGCAAGTAGCGGCACAACTGAGAGCATTTTTGAGCTACCACCTAGCTCAAAGATCGGAAAAAGATCGGTTAAATAATCTCTTAAAACGTTACCAGTTACGCTTATAACGTTTTTGCCAGCTCTTATCAAGCTAAGCGTTTTCGTAGTTGCTTGCTCGTAGTTTAAAATTTCAAATTTTACGCCAGCGCAAGCAAATTTTTCTTTAAATTTTTCAAATTTAGCTATCAAATTTCTATCATGAGCACGGCTGCTATCTAGCCAAAATATAAGCTCATCTTTTGAAATTTCGCCTCTTTTTAAGGCAAGCTCAAACCACGCATTTATCGCATCATCTTTTGCCTGCGTCATCCTAAAAATATCGCCACTTTTAACACTAAATTTAAAGACGCTCTTGCCCGCTTCGTCAAAAACTACAAATTCTCCGTCCTCTTTTGCGATAAAAGTCTTATCGTGACTGCCATACTCCTCGGCCTTTTTAGCCATTAGCCCCACGTTTGCTACGCTGCCTATACTGCTTACATCAAGCGCACCATGCTCCTTAAAGTCCGCTACGCAAGCCTCATAAACCCTAGCGTAGGTCCTATCTGGGATCATGCAAAGCGAGAAATTTAGCTCGCCGCTTCTATCTTTTACCTTGCCAGAGTTTCTAATGAGTGCTGGTACGGAGGCGTCTATTATGACGTCATTTGGTATGTCAAAATTACTGGCATTTTCATTTAACGCCCAAATTTTTGCCTTTTTGCTCAAAATTTCATCAAATTTAGCCAAAATTTCATCTTTATTTTTAAGCTGTGAAATTTTAGAAAACATATCTTTTAGTCCGTTTTTTGCCTCCACGCCGTGAGTTTTAAACTCATTGCCAAACAGCTCAAAAACCTCTTTAAAATAACTTTTTATCGCGCGAGCAAAGATGACTGGATCGCTAACTTTCATCATTGTGCATTTTAGATGAAGGCTTAAGGTCAAATCCTCTTTTTTTGCCTCTTCAAAACATCTTTCATAAAATTTATCAAGCTCATTTACGCTTAAATATGTTGCATCTACAATATCGCCACCTTGAACGACAAGCTCTTTTAAAAGCTCTTTTTTGCCATCCAAACTTATGAAATTTACATAAAATTTCTCATCTTTACTGGCGATAATTGAGCGCTCATTCTTATAAAAATCGCCCTTTTGCATGTAGCAAATTTTTGTCTTATTTGTCTTATCCCAGTCGCCATTGCTGTGAGGATGCTTTTTGGCAAATTCTTTAACCGGTGGCAAGACTCTTCTATCTGAGTTTCCTTGCCTAAGCACTGGATTAACAGCACTTCCTAGCACTTTTTGGTATTTTTTAGCGACCTCTTCGTCGTAGTCTGTAATAATTTCATCTGGATAAAAAGGCACGTTTATGCCTTTGCTTCTAAGCTCCTCTATCGCTGCTTTTAGCTGAACAAGCGTGGCTGAGATGTTTGGCAGTTTTATGATATTTGCCTCTTTGTGACTGGTTAGCTCGCCTAAAAGCTCCAACTCATCGACCTTATTTAGTCCAAGCTCTTTGCTAAAAAGAGATAAAATTCTCCCAGCTAGGCTAATATCGGCCCTAGTTATGCTAATGTCAGCGCGTGATAAAAAGCTCTTTACGATAGGAAAGAGAGAGTAGCTTGCAAATAGCGGTGCTTCGTCAGTTTTGGTCCAGATAATGTCACTCATTTTAGCCCTTTTGGTTTTTTAAAATTTATCACTTTCTTTATTAAATCTCGTTGTGTTTTAGGCATTTGCTGCAAATTCTAGCTCTATTTTCCTATATTTTGGTTGTGCTCGCTTAAGGTTTTTGAAAAAATGTGTTTTTTTGCCTTTTTATCAAGCACAAAGTATAAATAATCGCTCTTTGCAGGGTTTATCGCCGCTTTGATCGCACTTATTGAGACCGAGCAGACCGGGCTTGGCGGAATGCCGTCGTTTAGATAGGTATTAAACTCACTCATATCGCTTCTTATGCGCTCAGCCGTGATCACATCGTGTGAATAAATTCCATAGTTTAGTGTGCCGTCCATTTGCAGCCTCATGCCTTTATTTAGGCGGTTATAAATGACTGAGGCGACAAGTGGCATCTCAGCATCATTTGCCGCTTCTTTTTGAATGATCGAAGCGATCGTTAAAATTTTAAACCATTTTTTCTCATTGTATTCGCCAAAAATTTTATTGCTGATCTCGCTTTGAGCCTTTTTTGATGAATTTACAAGATAAAAAGCAAGGTGCCTTTCGCTGATGCTTATTGGAATTTTATACGTATTTGGCATCAAAAAGCCATCACTCACTGGAGCAAGGGCGTTATATTCGCTATTTAGCTTAACTGGGTCAAGTCCTAGCTGAGCAGCGATCTGGTTTAAAAAAACAATAGTCGTTTCGCCTGGTATTAGCGTTATCTCGGTTAAAGCTGCTTTTGACTTTGCAAGTTTTTTTAAAAAATCAACCCTTGAAATTTTGTCTTGGCCGATCTCTATCCAGCCAGATTGCGGAGAGCCGATAAAAAGTATGGCGTATTTGTCTATCACGCTTAAGTTAAAGTTGCGATTAGCTAAATAAGATATAATCTCGCCCACACTTCCCTTTGGTATAAAAACGACCTTGCTTGTGTTTATAGGGCGTGCCAAATAGACAAAAATACTTAGGAAAATGATGGCTACGATATCAAAAAAAATGTCTAAATATGGCTTTTTTATAAAATTTTTTATCATCTTGATTCTTTCATTTATCTTACTTTTAAAATACGGCATAAAAATTAACAATTTCGAGTTTTACGGCGTAAAATTGGAGCAATTATATATAAAATTAGATAAAAAAATAATTGCAAGAGCAAAGCAGATAAGGCTTCCAAATTTTAAGAAAGAAAGCAAGCAAAAAAACAGCGACGAGCGCCTTTTAAACCTTAGTAAAAGCGTAGATTTTATAGATACGATTTTTCAAGAAATTTCACTTGAAAATGTACAAATAGGCGATGATTTTAAACTAAAAATTCTGTTTTTAGATGATATATTTTTTGTTGATAGCCCTTATTTAAACGTGGATATAAAATTCCAAAACGAACAACAAGACGGAATAGATCTTTTTAGCGTTAGAAATTTAAGCTTTAAGGATTTTAACGTCAGCATTAGCGGCGAAGGAAGTGCAGATTTTGATAAAAATGACTATAAATTTGAAGGAAATTTCACCTCTCATGAGCTGCACGGTAAGCTAAATTTTGCCCTAAAAGATACATTTTTAACCTACAAAGCTTATAATGTCGAGGCTGGAAGCATTAAAAACTTCATTGATGAGCTTGATAGACGCATAGAGCTAAATAGTGAAGTTAAAAGCTGGATATATGGATACATCGTTGCTGATGATTACGAGCTAAAAGAGATAAATGGCAAGGCTGATCTAGCTAAAAATAACTTTTATCTAAATGATCTAAATGCCACCGCAAATACTAAAAATTTGCTCGTTAAATTTGAAAAAGGCTTGCCAGCCGTAAATGTAGGTGAGGCAAATATCACGCTTAAAAACTCAAAGCTTAAATTTGATCTTATTTCGCCTATTTACAAGGGCAAAAAGCTTGATGGCTCAAGCGTTGTGATAAATAATATCTTTGATGAAAAAAGCGCAAATTTAGAGCTTTTTATAAAGACAAAATCGATCTATGATGAAGCTATAAACGAGATATTAAAAGCCTATAAGATCATCGTGCCAGTAAGGCAGCTTAGCGGAAAAATGGATGCTAGCTTAAAAATTTTGATAAAGCTTGATGAGAAAAGCTTAGAAAATTTTGATGAAAAAAGCGTCATCGCAAATGGAGAATTTAAGCTAAGTGACGCGGTTTTAGAGATTGCTGGAAGTAAATTTAATACCAAAAATGCTCTCGTAAAGCTCATCAATACGACAAATTTAAGCATCGATGCTACTGGCTTTGGACTTGAGTTTTTTAAGGCAAATGCCAAGGCCGATATAAATTTACAAAAAAGTACTGGCGAGATAAAAGGCGTGATAGAAAGCTTTGATCTAAAAGAGAAAAATGATGAAATTTTAGCCTTTAAAAATGAGCCATTTAGCGCATTTTTAGACTTTAGCAAGGCTGGTGAAACTTTGCTTAAGATAGAGCCATTTGGGCTTGATATGAGCTTTGGCAGTGAAAGTAAAATATCAACAAAAAATAGTAAATTTTTCATAGAGAGCTCGCCTGTTTTAAAGCAAAACGGCGTGCATGGTTTTGATGAACTTAGTATAAAAAGTAAGGATTTTACTGATCTTGAAATTTTTGCCAAAGAGGCAAACTTTGATTTGCCGTTTTTAGATAAAAATGGTTCAAAATATGAAAACGATGATCTTAAAATTTTAGTCTCAAAAGCTGGTGTAAAGGTAGATAGCGCGAGTAAAAAGCTAAGCCTAGACATAAAAGAAAAAGCCATAAGCGTAAAAACTAAAGATCTAAATTTGCTAGTGCTTGACGATAACGAAACCAGTGAGCAAAGCACACCGCTTGAGCTCTTGGCAAGAAACGGCGATATTATTTTAAAAGATTTAAACAAAACACTACCATTTACTAGCTTTAGTGCTGAGAAAAATGGTAAAAGCATCTCACTAAATGGCCTAGCTCAGCAAGGAAGAGTTGGCTATTTTAATGACGAAAAGAGTATAAACTTAGACGCAACCGACATAAGCGGCGAATTTATCAACGATCTTTTTGGTATCAAGAGCTTTGAGGGCGGTAAATTTCGCTTAAAACTTCTTGGAGAAAGCACAAAAGATTTTAAGGCAGAGGTAAGATTTTTTGGAACATATCTTAAGGACTACATCTTTTATCAAAAGTTGCTTAGCTTCCTAAACTCGGTACCATCGCTTCTTAGCTTTAAAACACCTGACTTTAACGACAAAGGCTTTACTGTTAAAAATGGCAAAATTTTACTCACTAGAAAGGGCGATATGATTGAATTTTTAGCGATTGAAATGATAGGAACAAGTGCTGATATCGGCGGACGTGGCACGATCGACCTAAAGAGTAAAAAGATAAACATCGACCTTGAGCTAAAGCTACTAAAAGATGCTAGCAGTATCATTGATAAAATTCCACTGGTAAATCAAATAATACTTGGTAAGGACCGCTCGCTCTCAACCGTCATCGCAATACGAGGCACTACCGACAAGCCTGAATACTCGACGCAGATATTGCAAGACGCCCTGCTCTCGCCACTAAAGATAATAAGAAACGTGATTCAGGCTCCGTTTTTGATATTTGAGTAGTTTAAATCTGCAACGCATGGAAATTATAGAAAAATTATTGGCTGCTTCTAAAGCCAAGAGTGGCACTCATTTTTGATTATATATATTATCCTCGGCTCGCAAAGCGCGTAAAAAGGATATCGAAAGCTAAAGATCAAGGCCTTGATAGCTATTTTTTGATACTACAACTATTAAAATATTTTGATAAAAACATAAAAATTTTACATATAAAAATATGTAAAATTTACTTCATCTCAAGACGCATCAGATACATATCTTCGCCGTCAGTTACCTTTAAATTTTGGCTTTTACACTTTGGACAGGTGAAGTCATTTTCATTAAGCTCCCCGCCAAATCCACACTCCAAACACTCGATCACAATGCCTTGTAAATTTATGACAAGCTCAGCGTTTTCGCAGATCGTGCCAGCCTTATAAACATCAAATGCACTCTGCAAATAATGAGGCTCCACTCCGCTTAAACGGCCAACCTTTATCTCGATTTTACTTATCTCTTTGGCATTTTCTTTGGTGGCGTTTTTCTCGCAAAGGCTGACTAAATTTTGAACGATACTAAGCTCGTGCATTAGCAGATCCTTGGTAGTAGCTCGCCCTTTGGCGGCTCGAGAAATCTTCTTGATTTATAGGCATTTTCGATGATGACACGCTCGTTTTTGGCCTCCATTACCTTGCCAATTATCATCGCGTTTTTATCAAATTCTCTTAAAATTTTAAGTGCCTCTTCAGCCTGGCTCTCATCAACCGCCATCACAAAAGTACCCTCATTTGCGAGCTCATAAGGTTCAAACCCAAACAGCTCACAAACGCCCATCACTTCGTCTTCGACCTTGATATTTTCTTCAAAAACTAAGATGTCAAATTTACTAAATTTAGCCCACTCATTTAGCACTGCACTTAGTCCGCCCCTTGTCGCATCACGCATGCACTGCGGTTTTATACCAGCCTCAAATAGCCTCAAAGCAACCTCTTTTAGGCTCTTACAGTCACTTTTTAGATCAAGTCCAAGCTCAAATTCCTCTCTTGCTGCAAGCACCACGCCGCCGTGTCTACCAACATCTCCAGAGATTAAAATTTTAGCCCCTGCTTTTAAATTTTTAAGCTCCACGCCTTCGCAAACTATCTCGCCTATGCCTGCTGTGTTTATAAAGATTTTATCGCATTTGCCCTTTGGTACGACCTTTGTATCGCCACAAACTACGCTCACAGCGCTATCTTTACAAGTTTTTGCAAGCGAGTCAAGCACCTTTTCAAGCTCCTCTATACTAAGTCCCTCTTCGATGATGAGCGAGCAGCTTAGGTATTTTGCGCTTGCTCCAACCATCGCTAGGTCGTTTATCGTGCCGCAAGCCGCGATCTTGCCGATATCGCCGCCGTTAAAAAAAATGGGAGTTACCACAAAGCTATCAGAGCTAAATGCGATCTTGCCGTTTAAATTTAATATCGCTGAGTCGTTGCTCTGCCTTAAAATTTCGTTATCAAAGATCTTAAATATTGTCTCGTTTATAAGCGAGTTCATCTCCTCGCCGCCGCCGCCGTGGCTTAGCATTATCTTTTTCATTAAATTCCTTAACCAACTCTTGCATATTTAAAATATGCCGCACAAGCGCCCTCGCTTGAAACCATGCACGATCCTATCGGATTTTGCGGATTACAAACCTTGCCAAAGACTTTACACTCTGTTGGCTTTGCTAGCCCTCTTAAAATTTGCCCACAAATGCAAGCCTTGCTCTCACCAGCGCTATCTACGCTGCAGTCAAACTGCACTCTAGCGTCAAGATAGGCAAACTCATCTTTTAGCTTCATGCCGCTTTGCACTATCTCGCCAAGGCCTCTCCAGACAAAGTCACACGGCTCAAAGTACTTAGCTATGAGCTCTTTTGCCTTGACGTTGCCCTCTTCTTTGACAGCCCTTGCGTACTCGTTATAAACCTCATATGTGCCTGCGTTTTGCTGACGGACTAAATTTAGCACACTTGCCATGATGTCAAGCGGCTCAAAACCACTAATGGCGATCGGTCTTTTAAATTCGCTCGCTAGCTCTTTGTAAATTTTACTTCCGGTGATGACGCTCACGTGGCTTGGGCCTAAAAATGCATCTATCCTCACGTTTTCATCGCTCATTATGGCTCTAACTGGTGCTGGGACGGTTACGTGATTTATATGAAAGTATAAATTTTTAATGCCCCCTTGCACCACTTTTTCAACCAAATTTGCGCTCATTGGCGTCGTTGTCTCAAAGCCAATGGCAAAAAATATAACCTTTTTGTCTGGATTTTGCTTAGCTATATTTAGCGCATCAAGTGGCGTGTAAAGTGCTCTTATATCATGCCCCTCGCCACGAAGTTTTTGCAAGCTTGTCTTTGAGCCAGGCACTCTTAGCATGTCAGCTAGCGTGCAAAAGATCACATTATCCATGCTAGCGAGCTTACAGGCCTCATCTATGCGGCTCTTTGGCATCACGCAGACCGGACAGCCTGGGCCGTGGACGAAATTTATATGCTCTCCAACTAAGTTTGGCAGTGCAAATTTCATAATGCTATGCGTATGACCGCCGCAAATTTCCATGATATTTAGGGGCTTTGTGCTCTCTTTTTGGATGAGTTTTGAAAGGGCTAGGATTAAATTTTTATCGCGAAAGTCATTGATAAGATCCATCAAATTTTCCCCGCGTTCATATCATCAGCGATCTTTTGATAGACCTCTAAGCTTTCAAGCGCAAACTGCGTATCGATCTTTTGCATAGCATATCCAACGTGAATTAGCACGTATTCGCCTACTTTTACCTCTTCAGATATAAGGTCTAGGCTTACCTTTCTAGTAACGCCCAAGGTTTCAACGGTAGCAACGTTATTTTCATCTATTTCTATTACTTTTGAAGGGATTGAGAGGCACATTATCTTAGCTCTTTTTTAAATTCCAAATAACTTATCCACTTATCAATGCCCTCGCCTGTTTTGCTATCTATCACAAAGATGTCAACCTTTGGATTTAGCTTTCTAGCATCGTTTTTCACTCTCTCTATATCAAAGTCAAAGTGTGGCGCAAGCGAAGCTTTTGTGATTAAAAGCACGTCAGCAGCCCTAAACATCACTGGATATTTGCTCACTTTGTCATCGCCCTCTGGCACTGAAAGAAGCACAGCGTTAAAATGTGAGCCAACATCGTAGCTTGCAGGACAGACTAAATTTCCAACATTTTCTATAAAGACTAGATCAAGCTCGTTTAGCGGCAAATGATGAAGCCCTTCATGCACCATAAATGCGTCCAAGTGACAGGTCTGACCTGTGCTTATCTGATAAGCCTTTGCGCCAGCTTTTACTATGCGATCAGCATCTTGATTTGTCTCCAAATCGCCCTCAACAACGCCTACTTTAAACTTACCAGCCTTTATCGTAGCCTCTAAAAGCGTGGTCTTGCCAGCACCAGGACTACTCATCAAATTTACGCAAAGTATCTTTCTTTCATCAAGATGAGCTCTGTTGTGGGCAGCTTCTTTATCATTTTCAGAGAGAATTTTCTCTATCACGTCTATGGTTTTGCTCTCGTTTAGCACAGGGTGTGCGTGAGCCTCGTGGCTATGTTCGTGCGCGTCATGAGCGTGATCTGTATGCCCATCATGAGTGTGTTGGTGCGAGTGAGTGGTGCCATCAGCGTGAGTGTGAACGTGGGCGTGATTACCCATTGAACAACCGCAATCTTTACACATTTTTTCATCCTTTTTTATTAATTTATGGAGATTTTAACTCTTAAATTTAAAAATAAAATTAAAATTTAGGAGTTTTTGCAAATAGATCAAAATTAATTTATTTATTTAAATTTTTATTTAAATTTAAAAATATAAATGAAATTTTCAAGCATTTTGACTAAATTTACTTTACTCTTTTTGCCTAATCTCATCCAACTTATCAAAATTTTCATCACCAAGTAGTTTTTTACTATTTTTTTGGGCATTCTTTTGGATTATTAGATCCTTTAGCCTAGCCTTGCCATTATCCATCACCATCAAAATCGCATACGCATCAACGTCTTCTTCTCTCATTTCATCTTCGGTATTAGTTGCACTATCAGGCGACATATAAAAGTGCTCTATGCCGTATTTTACGAGCGAGTAACCGTCATATCTACCAGCCAGAAACACTCCATTCTCTGGCTTGCTTATACTAAATTTGGAAAAGCTGTAAGTGCCATTAACATCTGGTTTTAAAACAGCATAAACTCTAGCTTCATCTCTTACTCTCTCATCGTATTGGTCGATATAACGGTCATCTTTATCATTTTCGTCAAAATTTCTTGAATGAAAATTTGAAAATTCATAGTTTAAATCAACATAGTTTCCACGAAAAAGATCTCTTGGGTCGTAAAGACTTACCCTTACTCTTACCTCTTGCCCAAAATAAAGCGGCATAAGCGCGTAGCCAAGCATAATGCCAATAAGCAAAATTTGAAAAACTACAGCCACTATTAATACTTTTATCTTCATTTTTTACGTCCTTTTCTAGCCACAACTAGTACTATGAAAGCAAACACCATAAACAGTGCCGTAGCACCAATATAATCACCTATGAGTTGGAAATACCTCACGGCTGCAACCAAAAATATCATACAAAGACCAAGTTTTAACTCACCTTTTTTTATAAGGACCGCAGCTGTTATGATATTTGCGAGCGAGAAAAATATATTTGCGTAACCAGGCCCGTAGCTAAAGACAAATGGCAACGACACGAGCAGCGCCCCAAGCAGCAAACCACTCTTGTTTTTTTCTTTAAAAAATAGTGCAAAATAAGCAACACTAAATAGGATAAAGACAAAGCCAAAGTTGCTTTTAAAAAATGACTTCACAAACCAAAGCTTTTCATCGTAAAGCTCAAATAAATTTCTTTCTTCAAATAAAAATAGACAAAATAGCAACACAAAAACGCCAAAATTTTTACCAAATTCTTTCGTAAATACGCCAAGCCCTACTCTAAATTTATCTAGTAGCGGCGAAATACTAATAAGCAAAAGTGCATAAGATAGCGACACGATCGCAACCATCGGAAGTCCAAACAAAAATCCATAATCAAATATCGCCCTAAAACCACTAATGTAGCCGCAAAATGAAATGATGTATATAAAAATATCTATAAAAAGCACAAAAGCAAGCCATTTTGAGTCGTCTTTGTAAAGCGTATATGCGCCAAGTGCTATAAAAATGATAAAGCCAAAACCAAAGTCACCCTGATAAGCTATCATAAAAAACCAAACTGTCGCAAAGATAAGGCTTTGGGCTACCAACACACCTTTCTTACTAGCAAAAGAAACCGCAAACGCTCCGATACTCCAAAGCAAGATACCGCCGCTTGGCTCATCGCTAATGTTATAAATTTGAGCAATAAGAGCAATCGCTGCACCAAAGCAGAAATTTCCAAGAAAAAACATCGCCGTTGATAGATTTTCCTTTCCCTTTGCGAGATAGTAAATTCCACCAAAATTTACAAGTCCGAGTACAAATAACACAAGTGCTAAACGTCCTAGTCTTGGTATCTCTTCCCAGTTTGCACCAACGAGCGTAAAAAAGGCTAGTGCAAAAAATAGATATGCTACGAGCTTTAGGACAAAACTTATCTTGTCACTATGAGCGTCAGGATCGATGTCATATAAATTTGCTATTTTTATAGCGGTCTCTTTATCGACTATTCCGTCACTTTGCCACCGATCCAGCTCTTTTGTTAGAAAAATTCTATTTAAGAAGTTCATTATTCACACTTTCTTTTATAAGATATACAAAACACCAAATTTCTAACCAGTGTCTTAAATGCCGTATTTATGTCCATTGACACTGCCTTAGTCTTTCAACAAAAAAATATAATTGTGATTTAAAATATAAAAAAATACAGAAGCTAAAATGCTACCGATGATAAAAATTTTTAGCAAGGTAGCTTGGGCCAGACTCCTAAGCTCTGCTTTAAAAATTTCTCGCTTAAGTCTAAACCCAAGTAAAAAGAAAAAAACGGCCATCAAACTATCATTTACAAAAAGGATAAGGGGCTTTTGTATCGGCGATCTGCCAAAATTTAGCCTTGTATCGATTTGTAAAAATGAGTTATAAAAACTGCTTAAAAAAATATTTTCAAAGATAAATGTCACTAAAGCAGCAACGATAAGAAAAATACCGCCGCTAGCTTCACCTATAAAAAAATCCCAAAAATTCCTAAAACCCATAAAGACCCTTAAAAAACTAAAACCTAGGAATAGCTGCCCTTGTGAGTTTAGAAAATTTTACGCCCTTTAAGCCGGCGATCCTTTCAGCAAAGCGTTCAATTTTGCCAGCCTCGCCTCTTATTGAAATCGTTTCTAAGCAGTTATGGTGATCGACATGAACATGGTTTGTGCAGATGATTTTCACATCAGAGCTATGCTCTATATCCATCTTTTTATTCACCAAATCGTTGTGATGATGCATATAAATGAGCGTCAAAACCCCGATCAACTCCTCACTAGCGTCCTTCCAGCTATCACTTACGATCTTTTCACGTATCAAATCTCTCGTAAATTCGCTCCTAGAAGCGTAGCCTTGTTCGCTAACCTTTTTATCTAGTTCGTCAAGCAACTGACTAGGTAAAGAAACACTAAAACGTATAACACTATCCATTTTCTGCTCCTTTCTCGTTTGATTACCGTTTATAATCATTATACATCACTTATTAGAAAATGTGGATAAATAATAATAAATTTGCCCTAAATTTACGTTAGAATCGTTGCTACAGAATTTTTTATTGATATAAAATTTCAAATTTACTTTAGTAAATTTTTTGTAAATAAGTTCGAGTAAAGTCTTATTTTGAAAAACTCCACCGCTTAGCAAAATTTCCATTTTTTCTTTTTTTGAAATTTCAAAAATAATATCAGCCAAGCCATTTATAAATGCCGTTGCAGCAACTCTTGGCTCATCTTTTAAAGCACTTTTAAAAGCCTCTTTAAAGCCAATAACTCCATTATCTAGGCTAAATTTGTAACACGCATCTAAATTTTTATCATAAAGCGCTTCAAGCCTCATGCCGCTCTCGCCCTCAAAACTCGAGTGAAAAAGCCCACAAATAATCGCTCCAAATGCGTCAAATATCCTACCAACCGAGCTAGTCTTTATTAAGTTTAGTCCTTTTTGCTCCATTTTTTTAAAATTTGCAAGCATTTTTTCATCAAAATTTACTAAAAATTTACTAGCTTCGTCCTCAAGAGAGTATTTTAAAATAATAGAATATGCGATTAGATAGATATTTTTGATGCTGTTTTCGCCCCCAAATAGGCTAAATTCATCAAAATGATAAACTCGCTCGTAACTATTTTTATCTAGCCTAAAGACCTCGCCACCCCAAATTTTGCCGTCCTCCCCATATCCTGTGCCGTCAAAACAAAAACCAAGATACTCTTTGTCTACTAGCTCATTTTCAAAAATCACACTTAGCAAATGCGCGTAGTGATGCTGCAGACGAACTAGCTCAAAGCCCTGATCTTTTGCCCATTTTGTATTTAAAAAATTTGGATGCAGATCGGCTATGACTTTGTCAATTTTTAGATCATAAGTCGTTTCAAAAATGGTGAAAATATCCTTAAACCTATCAAAAGTCGCCACGTTTTTTAGATCGCCGATATATGGACTAATCATCAAAAGCCCGTCTTTATAGATACAAAATGAGCTTTTTAGCTCGGCTCCAAGGGCTAAAAATGTCCCTTTTTGCTTGAAATTTGTATGGATGAAATTTGGATTTAAGCCACGGCTCGTTCTTGTAAAAATCACTTCATCACCAACGCAAAAAGCGATACTATCGTCACTTGGCGAGTAAATTTTTCGGTCGTGATCAAGGTAAAAATCTATGACATCACCTAGTTTTTCTCTTAGCTCACTCTCGTCTTTTATCACAACTTCGCCTGAGATGTTTGCGCTAGTTGCGATGATATCATGTTCTAAATAGTCAAATAGCAAAAGATGTATGCCACTAAATGCGAGCATGACGCCAAGCTTATTTAAATTTGGCGCGACGCTTTTTGCGATATTTGAGCCGTTTTTTGCTTCAAGCAAGACGATCGGCTTTAAATTTGAGCTAAGAAGCTTCGCCTCTGCTTCTGAAATTTGCACTATTTTTCTAGCGTTTTGTAAATTTTTACTCATCAGAGCAAAGGGCTTGCTTGGGCGGTGCTTTCTAGCTCTTAGCTCGCAAACTGCGGCTTCATTTGTCGCGTCACAAACCAGATGAAAGCCACCAAGCCCTTTAATGGCTAAAATTTTGCCCTCGTTTATGAGCTTAGCTGCCTCTTTAGCCGCTTCGTTCCCACTAGCCAAGACTTTGCCAAATTTATCTTTTAGATAGAGCCTTGGCCCGCAGTTTGGGCAAGAGATCGGCTCTGCGTGATAGCGGCGATTAAGCGGATCTTTGTACTCGCTCTCGCAAAATTTGCACATTTTAAACTCGTTCATCGTCGTATTTATCCTGTCGTAGGGCAATGCTTTGATGATAGAAAATCTCGGTCCGCAGTTGGTGCAGTTTATAAAAGGGTATTTGTAGCGTGGATTTGTGGGGTCATAAAACTCGTGCAAGCAGTCATCGCAAAGTGCGTAATCAGGCAAGATAGGCGCTTGTTTGGTTGCCGACTTTGAAGCGATGATCTCAAGCTTTTCATAAATTTTATCTATCTTAAATTTCTTTAGCTCATCGATCCTAGCAAGGGCTGGCAGCTTCTCATAAAGCTCTTTTTCAAAAGCCAAAAAGCTAGCCTCTTCGCCGCTAAAATTTAGCTTCACTCCCTCATCGTCGTTGTAAATTTCACCAACAAGAGCAAAATTGTGCGCCAAAGTATAGACAAAAGGTCTAAAGCCCACACCCTGAACTAAGCCTTTGATCTCATATCTAAAGCTTGATCTCAACGCCAAATCCGGGGTTAAAATTTGTTTTTATATTTGGGTTTAGGTGCTTTTTTATCAAGTTGCTAACTACCTTATTATAAAATAAATCCCCGCTTAAAGTAACATTTTTGATATTAAATTTATCTCGTTTTTCATAGCTAAAATCGCTCAAAAAGTGCGCCAAAGACTCGGTGCAACCAAAGCTGATGTTCTTCTCTCCAGCGCCAGCAAGGACAAACGAAATGATACTTTTTACAAACTTAACCCCGTCTAAACCAAAGTCATCTTTCATCTTATAATCGATCCTAACTCCCTTTTGACCGCTAAAATCAGCTGCCATAAGGAGCAAATTCTCCCCTGCTTTCTTAAAGTCATCGCTTAAGCCAAGCAAGCGTCCAGCTATGCAAAATAGCGAGAAAAAGCTAGCATTTGAGCTAAATTTACCGCTTGGCAAGGCGTACTCTTTACTGAAGTTTTCAAGTAGCCTTTCGCCACCCTCATCGGCTCTTATGAGCTCATAAATTTCTTCAAAGCTACTAAATTTTGGTAAAAATAGAAGCTGCGTTTTGCTTGATTTTGAAAGCAGGCAAATTTCATCATCGCTAAATTTGCTAAATTTTAGCCCCAAAGCTATATCACTAAAATTACTAAACTCAAATTCCTCGTTTTTTGTATAGAAAAATGGGCTTAAAAGTGCGCTATTTTCAAGTAAAATTAGCCTTGAAAGAGCATTTTTTTGCTCCTTTACAGTAATGCTTAAAAAGCTAAAGCCCTCTTTGTTTAGCTGCTCGCAAACGGCATAAAGAAAAAGATCGTTTGGTGCCATCACATCAAAAAATAGCGGTGCATCATCGTGGTTTTGTCTATAAATGGCTGTCGTCTTTAGTGCTAGAAGTGGCTTTTCAAAACTAGCTAGAAATGTCAAAACTCTATCATCGGCGATAAAAATTTTTGGTAGCTGCTTTAAATTTACAGGCATCAAGAAATTTGCGTCAAAATTTACACCAAGAGAAATTTCATATAAATTTTCATCTTGCTCTACGCAAACGCCCTTGCCGTTTTTTAATAAATTTAGGCAAGCTTTAAGCTTTTCATTAAAATTACCAAGCGTTATCTCACCCTCAAATTTACTCTCACATAGCACGCCACTTTCATTTAAGATAGCCTTTTCGCTAGCCAAAAATGTGCTCGCTTGAGTCGGAGTTAGGCCACTAAATTTTATCTCATTTATCTTACTATCTTCATCAAGCTCACTTGCAGCCAAGACCTCACTGTGCTTTATAAAAAGACTAAATGGCAAGAGTGTGCTTGCTTTATTTGCCACGCTCTCAAGCTCGCTGGCATCTCCACTTACCTTTAGACAAATTTCATCATCTTTGCACTTTATACTATGAGCTAGATCGCCAGCAAGCAAGCGTAAAAATGGCGCTAGAAACGAAGCGTCTTTGTGGCAAGTAAATTTAAAAGCAAGTATCATTTTAAACCTTTTTTAGCGTATTCATCAACGATATCATTTAGGGTAAAATTTGCCACCTTTTCACACTTAAAATCAAGCTCTTTTAAGTGATCGAGCAGCGTTTTTTTTAAAATATTAGAAGCGTTCATAACCTCATCTGAGAGGCTAAAATTTGATGACTCTATGCGGCTAGGCACGATACCTAAAATTTTAGTCGTAGGCCTATCGCCTGCAAGCTCCATTAGATGAAGGGTCTGGAGCATCTCTATCTCGTGAGCCGAGCCGTCCCAGCTGATAAAATTTGGTACATTTAGAAAATCAAAAAAATAAACATCACCCACGCTTGCGCCGTTTGCGCTAATGCAATCAACGACGATAAGATAGTCAAATTCGCTTATGATGTGAGTTAGGGCGAGGGCTAAAGTGCCCCCGTCCATTAGAGTAAGCTCGTTTTTAGAACTTGTAAATTTGTAGTTTTTGTCCATCAAATTTACAAAATGAACACCTATGCCCTCATCGGCAAACATCACGTTGCCGATACCAAGAACCAGCACTCTCATCAGTGTTCTTTTACAAATTTATAGCCACTAACGATAGCGTCCATCGCTCCATTTTTACCTTTAACAGCGTTAAATACTGCCATATAAACATGAATAGGCACAAAAATCACAATGACCCACATACAAATTCTATGTATCGTTCTGACATTTGCTAGTCCGCCCATAAGCTCTTCAAAAAACCTAGCTGGCTCATAAAGCGCTCCGCCAAGTCCCTCATGATAAACATGAACATAAAGCACAAGACCGCTTAGGCAAATAAGAGTCAAAATAAGATAAAAGAAAAAGTATGAGGCAAACTGCAAAGGATTATAAACGCCCCTTAAATGCGGATGTGGTCCCATAAAAAGATAATACTTAATCTGTGCGATCCAAATTTTTGGATTTAGAAAATCAACCACACTCATCCACTCTTTTTTACTATGTTTATCAAAGACAAATAGATAAAATTTAAAGATAAACGCCGCTATTAGCACAAAGCCAGCGATCTGATGAGCCATACGCCACTTTGCTTGCATAAAATTTGTAGGCTCGCTCGTGATCTCTGGACTCACAAAAACGTACGAGATATAGTAGCCGCTCACAACTAAAAGTGTGATCGCTGCAAATCTAATCCAGTGTGTCAGCCTAACGCCGATGGAGAATTCGTATTCGCTGATCCTGTCAGCATTTTTATGTGACATATTCTCTCCTTACAAATTTGGATTTATCTTATAAGTACTCAAATCATTTCCCTTTGTATCCATAACATGCACAGCGCATGCGATGCAAGGATCGTAAGAGTGAATTTTTCGTATTATCTCGAGTGGTTTTGAAAGATCAGCGATCTTTAAACCAACTAAGCACGCTTCGTAGCTTCCCATTTGGTTTTGCGCATCTTTTGGAGAGGCGTTCCATGTGCTTGGTACGACTGCTTGCCAGTTTGTGATAACACCATCTTTTATGCGGCACCAGTGGCTAAGCGCACCTCTTGGAGCATTGCCTTGGAAATTTCCTTTGTACTCTTTTTTGTTATCGATTACATATTTTGCGCAAGTCTCTTGATCTGATTTTAAATTTTCTACCAAGGCATTAAATGCATCCATTGTATGCTCTGCTACTACTTTTGCCTCGAGCATACGAGTAGCGGTTCTGCCTAGAGTTGAGAAAACTGCACTTAATGGCAATCCACTCTTTGCTAAAAACTCATCAACTACCTTTTTAACTCTCTCGTTGCCTCTAGCGTAGTTTATAACAATACTTGCTATTGGACCTACTTGCATAGGCAAACCATCATATCTTGGTGCTTTGATCCAGCTATATTTGCCTTTTGTATCAAAAAGCTTACTATGAGCTAGTTTGCCCTCGGCGTCTATGCTCTCGCCGTCAATAAGACCTGTGTAGTTTGCCTCAGTCTCGCCGTCATATGGGTGAAGCGCTTTGTCGTTTTTATACCAAGACCTAGTAGCTTCTTCGGTGATTTTATTTTCATCAACATCATAAACCTTGCTAAGATCGCCATTTAAGATATAGCCACCTTTAAATAGATGATCATTTTTGCCTATCAAAAACTCATCGTAGCAAAGTAAATTTGCCACACCAACATCGTTTAGAACGCTTGGCTCATTACCATAAGCTTTAGCTGCCATCAAGATATCTGGATAGTAAGCTCTATCTACAAATTCTTTAATCTCGGCAAATTTGCTCATATATTCGCCCATTCTAGCTGGATCCATAAGGTCCATCACGCAGGTCACGCCACCAACTGTTAAGCTTTGTGGATGTGGGTTTTTTGCGCCAAAGATAGCCATCATCTGAGCTGCAGTTCTTTGGATTCTTAAACACTCTAAGTAGTGAGAGAGAACGATCAAATTTTGCTCTGGCGTAAATTTATATGTGCTATGTCCCCAGTATGCGTTGGCAAATGGTCCAAGGTTGCCCTTTTTAACAAATGCTTCAACCCTCTCTTTTACCTCTTTTAGCTTGTCAGCTCCCGTGGCAAATGGCAGATCAGTATATTTAAACGCCTCTTCGCTAGCTTTATGCACATCTGCACTTAGTGCAGAGACGACGTCCGCCCAATCCATGCCATGAAGCTGATAAAAATGCACGATGTGATCGTGAAGATATAAAGCTGCGTTCATCAGCGTTCTAGTTAGCTCAGCATTTAATGGAGGCTTGATGCCAAGTGCATTTTCAACTGCAATAATGCCTGCTCGGTAGTGCGAGTATGTACAAACGCCACAAATTCTTTGCATAAAAAAGCCAGCATCTCTTGGGTCTCTGCCTTTTACGATCTGCTCTAAGCCACGCCAAAGAGTTGAGCCAGAATACGCCTCTTTTACGACATTATTTTCATCTACAACAACTTCTATTCTTAAGTGTCCCTCGATACGAGTTATAGGGTCTATTACTATTCTTTTTTCACTCATTTTTTCGCCTTATTCTTTATCTTTACTCATAGAAGCTATAACAGCGTGAGCTGCTATACCAATGCCAGTAAGAGCTAAAATTCCAATGCCAACTTTATCGCTGACATTATCAGCTCCAAGACCTAAAACAGTATCAAAGAGTCTATCTGCCATAGGCTCTTCAAATGGTCCCATCGTATCCCAGAAGTCTGGCTCTGAGCAGCCTATACAGCCGTGACCTGCTTGAACTGGCCACGATGTGTGCTGGTTAAATCTCTCGCGTGAGCAGTTATTAAATGTATATGGACCTTTACAGCCTACTTTGTATAAGCAGTAGCCATTTTTTGCACCCTCATCGCCGAAGTTTTGGACAAACTCGCCAGCGTCAAAGTGACCACGTCTTTCGCAAAGATCGTGAATTCTTAAGCCATAAGCCCATTTTGGTCTATTGTAAACATCAAGTGCTGGAAGTGTGCCAAAAAGCAAGAAGTGAAGCACGTTGCCAACGATATTTTTCTCACTTGGTGGACAGCCCGCAACATTAATAACTGGTTTATCAGTTACCTTTGAAAGTCCCACTGAATTTGATGGATTTGGCCTTGCAGCTTGAATGCCACCAAAGCTAGAACAGGTGCCGATCGCAAAGATAGCAGCTGCGTCTTTTGAAGCATTTACAGCATGAGTTTTACCTGTTGTGCCATGAGGTCCAACAGTTAGAAAATTTTCAGTCGCACCAGTTGGGATACCGCCCTCAACTAGTAGGATGTATCTGCCTTTGTATTTTTCGATCGCGCTCTCTAAATTTTCTTCAGCCTGCCAACCAGAAGCTGCCATGATAGTTTCGTGGTATTCAAGGCTTATGTAGTCAAATATAAGACTATCTATGCTTGGAGCATCGGTTCTTAGTAAGCTCTCGCTACAGCCTGTGCATTCTGCCATATGAAGCCATATCACAGGAAGCCTGTCACTAAGCTCAGCAGCACGAGCAACCATCGGTGTCATCGCGCTTGGTAGAGCCATAAAAGCTGTCATCGCACCAGCCCACTTCATAAAATCACGCCTCGTAAAGCCCTTCTCTTTTAAAAGCTGCGCAATACTTGAGTCGCTTTTCATCTTAGGCAACGCACTAAGCTCACTTAAGCGCCTATCTATCTTTTGACGCAAGTCATTATTCATATAAGCTCCTTTGCTTGAAAATTTTACTTTTGTTAATAATATCTTTGTTTAAAGAAGTAAAAAATTATTTTATAAAATTAATATTTATAATTAAATAAATTTTAACTAAAAAATTTAAAATCCCTTTTTTGCGATATATTTTCAAAATATAAAAAATAATATTTTGAGAAATTTTATTTTGTTTTGATGAATTTTCAATATTTTAAGCATGTTATTCTGAAAGTAAATATCAACTATAATTTTTAATAATTTTTAAAAATTTAGCATATTTAAGGCGAGAGAAATTTTTGAGATATAAATTTTTAAAAGCCCAAATTGATTAAATTTTAGGCTTTTAAAGTTGCATTAAAATGGCCAGATAGCCTCCATAAGTCTTGTGCCCCAAGGTTTTTTGGTAGATTTGTCTAGCTCGCCCTCTGTTTTATACAAAATTTTAGCGTCAGCTATATATTTTGAGTCGATTTCGTTATTTTGTGAGATGTCGTAAGGTCTGATGACACCACTTACTTGCATGATCTGTTTTTCGCCATTTATAAGTAGCTCCCGGCTACCTTCTATAAAGTAATTGCCATTATTTAGGATTTTTATGATCCTGGCTGAAATGGTTGCGGTAAATTTCTCGCTTCTGTTGCTCGTGCCACTTCCTGTAAATTTATTGCCACCACCTGCTTTAAAGCCTATGTCGCCGTATTTATTTAGATTATCAGCCACAGTTGAAAGCGGTGCAGCCCCAGCTGTGAAAACACCGCCACCAAGCGAGATAGTGCTATCTTTGTTGGTACTTTTGCTACCAGTTGAAGTTTGGCTTGCATTTTCTGAGATGACGATAGTCACGATATCATTTACATTCATCGCCTTTCTGTCTGAAAATAGCGGATTCTCGCCCTTACCAAAGAGGCTGCCAGCGTTGCTTTGTCCGGTTCCACTATCTTTTGAAGGGAGTTGCTCGACATAAACTGGGGGTTTCATATTGATATGAGGATCAGCACTTGGTGTGCAGCCAGTGCAAATAATGCCCGCAGATAAGACGAGCCAAATCGTTTTATGATTCATAAAAAATGCCTTAAAATAAGTATCTTTGTGCTAAAATTAAGCAATTTAAGTTCCTAAAAAGGTCGCAAATGAAAAGTTGTTACGTTTTTACAGACAAAAATTTAGCACATCTGCAAGAAATTATAGCTACAAAATTCAAAAAAGTTGAGATTTTCAAAATAATCCCAGATGAAAACGATAAAAATAACTTAATAAGTTCAAATGAAAAAGAGTTTTTTCTTAAATTTATAGATAAATTTGAAGAGCTAAAAGCCAAAAGCGACTTTGTCATAGTCCTTGGATGTGAGAGTTTTAGTGTCTTTGGCAAAAGCGAGCTAAATTTAAAGCTAGCAAAAAATTTAAACACGCCAATTTTTGACGAAAATGTAAGTGAACTAAAAGCACTAAATCCAAACTCAAAGCTTCTAATCACCGATAAGATCGATGAAATTTTGAGCTACAAAACAGATATCATCACACCATTTAAATTTCAAAGCTTGCTTCTAAAAAGGGCCAAAGCTGCAAACAAAACCGTTGTTTTACCAGAGAGTGACGATGAGAGAATTTTAAAAGCGGCTCATATCGTACTAGAAAAAGACGCAGCAAATATCATCTTGCTAGGACTTGAAAATGAAATTTCAAAAAAAGCGGCCGCTTTGGGGCTAAATTTAAGCAAAGCCAAAGTGATCAATCCAGAACAAAACGAGCTGACAGATGAATTTGCAAAGAAAATTTATGAGCTAAGAAAGCATAAAGGCGTGGACGAAGTCAAGGCAAATGCGCTTGCAAAAGATAAAATTTACTTTGCTACGATGCTAATTTATGAAGGCCTAGCCGATGCCTTGGTAAGTGGCGCTACGATGAGCACGGCTGATACGATCCGCCCAGCCTTGCAAATAATAAAAACAAAGCCAAATGTAAGCGTGGTAAGTGGGGCATTTTTTATGGCGCTTGAAGAGGAAATTTTGCTTTTTGCCGACTGTGCTGTCACGCCAAATCCAAGCGCAGATGAGCTAGCTAGTATCACGCTAAGTAGTGCTCAAACAGTAAGTGCCTTTGGTATTAGTCCAAAGATCGCTATGCTAAGCTACTCTACGGCTGATAGTGGAAGTGGGCCTGATGTAGAATTTATAAAAGAGGCTGCTAAAAAGGCGAGCGAGCTTGATGCAAATTTAAAAATAGCTGCGCCTATTCAGTTTGATGCGGCAGTTGATCTAAGCGTGGCTAGTAAAAAAATGCCAAACTCTGATGTGGCTGGGCATGCAAATGTCTTTATCTTTCCAAATTTAAACTGCGGAAATATCTGTTATAAAGCAGTTCAGCGAAGTGCAAACGCTCTAGCCGTGGGTCCGATACTTCAAGGATTAAAAAAGCCAGTTAACGACCTAAGTCGCGGCTGCCTCGTTGAAGACGTGATAAATACTATCTTAATCAGTGCTATACAAGCAGGAGAATAATATGAAAATTTTGGTTTTAAACTCAGGTAGCAGCTCGGTAAAATTTCAACTTTTTGATATGCAGACAAAAACAAGCTTAGCAAGTGGCCTAGTCGAGCAAATCGGCAGCTCTAGCTCAAGAGCCGTGCTAAAGGCAAATGGCGAAGTTTATGAGATAAAACGCTTTATAAAAGACCACCATGACGGACTTGAGGCGATGAACGAGCTCTTTACCACATCACATACACTGCACGATCTAAGCGAGCTTGACGGCATAGGACACAGGATAGTGCATGGTGGCGAGAGCTTTTTTAGCTCGATGATCGTTGATGAGAGTGTCATTAAAAAGATCGAGGAGATAAGCCCTCTTGCCCCACTTCACAACCCAGGGCACCTTGCTGGCATCAAAAATGCGATGAAAGAGAGTAAAAACGTGCCTCACGTGGTCGTTTTTGACACTGTTTTTCATCAAAGCATGCCAGAGTACGCCTACCGCTACGCCCTACCCTACGATGTTTGCAAGGCTCATCACATCAGAAAATACGGCTTTCACGGCACATCGCACAGATATGTCTGCAAGCAAGCGGCAAAAATGCTTGGCATAGAGTTTGATAAATTTAACGCCATCTCGCTTCATTTAGGCAACGGCGCCTCAGCCTGCGCGGTGCAAAACGGCAAAAGTATCGACACTTCGATGGGACTTAGTCCACTTGAAGGGCTCATAATGGGTACAAGAAGTGGCGATATGGATCCAGCAGTAGTCATCTACCTGCTAAATATCGGTGTTTTAAAGTGGAACGAGATCGATAACTTTTTAAACAAAAAAAGCGGACTTTTTGGAATTTGTGGCTCAAGCGATATGAGAGATGTCGTAGCTAAAATGGAAAATGACGAGCGTGCAAGGCTTGCATTTGATATGTTTTGCTACCGGGTAAAAAAATATATAGGTTCGTATTATGCTGTTTTGGGACGCGTAGATGCACTTATTTTTACTGGCGGTATCGGCGAAAATGCACCAAACACAAGGCAAAAAATTTGTGATGACCTAAAGCATCTTGGCATCCACATCAACCACGATCTAAATTTCTCAAACGAGAGAGGTGAAAGGTGTATAGATGATAAAGATGCCAAAATAAAAACGCTCATCATCCCAACAAACGAAGAGCTAGAAATCGCGATAGAAACGGCTAGAGTAATAAAAGAGAGCAAAGCCAAATAAATAGATGTTTAAGCCAGACTTGATATATAAATTTTAAGCCTAATTAGTTTTAAAATAGAATTAGCATTATTTTTATACTACCAGATAAAAAGCTTTTGCGATTTTAAGCTCGCAAAAGCTTACAATCAATTTTTCTTAAAAAATCTCAAAATTTTTGCTTGGAGTTTAAACTGATCTGAAAGCTCCATTATCGGGTAAGCTCCAGCGTATTTTTTGCCACCAGGCAGGTCTTTACTAACGCCTCCACGTGCAGCGATCTGCGCGAAGTCACCCACTTTTACATGACCAGCTGAGCCGCTTTGTCCGCCCATTACGACGTTTCTGCCTAGCACTGTTGAGCCAGCAAGGCCAGTTTGTGAGACGATGAGGCAGCCATTTCCAAGTTCGCAGTTGTGACCTATTTGAACGAGATTGTCTATCTTTGTGTGGTTTGCGATCATCGTGCTTTCAAAGACGCCGCGATCTATCGTAGTGCAAGCACCGATCTCGACATAATCGCCTAAAACTACATTGCCATTGTGATAAATTTTTACATGTTCGCCAGTTTTTGTATGCGCATAGCCAAAGCCATCGCTTCCGATCACACAGTTTGCCAGCAGATGACACTCATTACCGATGACGCAGTCGTTGTAGATGACTACGTTTGGGTGGATGATGCAGTTTTTGCCAATAGTTACATTATCGCCCAAAAATGCTCCAGCCATGACTATCGTATTTTCACCAATGCTCACATTTGAGCCGATATAGACATTTGGCATTATCTTTGCACCCTTGGCAATATTTGATGGCTTTGGCTCACAAAAAAGCGGCTTAGCATAATCTTTGCTAAGCAAGGCAAATGCAAGGTGTGGGTTATCGCAGACAAGTGCGACCATGCCAGCTGGCACCAAGTCTAAAAGCGATTTTGTCACCAAGATGGCTCCAGCGTTTGACGTACTTATAAATTTTGCATTCTTCTCGCCATCACAGTATGTTAGCTCAGCTTTATTTGCATTTTTTAAAGAATTTAGAGCAAAAATTTCTATATCTTCTCCGCTAAAAGTAGCGTTAACTTTTAAAGCTATTTCACTTAGTTTCATCATATATCCATTATCACAGATCCGCCGCGTACGACGTCAACTGGGTTAAATTTCTTTATAGATTTTAAAAAGCTCTCTATCCTGCTCGCATCGTCAGCCACCATGACGACTATGTAGTTTTCATTTGTGTTTGTCACGATGCCGTTGTATGCCTTTAGTATTGCTTCAAGGCCAGCAAAATTTTCACCAAGCGGAATTTTTACGAGCGCCATCTCTTTTTCGACAAATTCGCCACTTTCTATAACTTTATATGTAGGTATGAGCTTGTGAAGCTGCTTTACGATCTGCTCCAAAACTCTCTCATCGCCACTTGTTACGATGCTTAGCCTTGAGAAGTTGCTCTCAGGTATTGGAGCAACTGTGAGCGTGTCGATGTTGTAACCCCTGCCCGCAAAAAGCCCAGAAATTCTAGCCAAAACGCCGTGTTCATTTAAAACTATAACTGATATCGTTCTTCTTATACTGCTCATTTTTCTTCCTTGCTCTTTAATATCATATTATAAATCGCAGCTCCAGCTGGAACCATAGGAAGCACATCCTCAAAGCGGTCGATCCTAACGTCGATCATCGCTGATTTTTTGCTATCGATCGCTTCTTTTAAAGCCTTTCTAAACTCATCCTTACTCTTGCAAACAAAGCCAACTCCGCCAAATCCTTCAGCGATCTTTACAAAATCAGGCTGCAAGCTAAGATCAGTCGATGAGTAGCGTTTTTCATAGAAAAATGTCTGCCACTGACGAACCATGCCTAAGAAGTTGTTGTTTAAAATGATGTTTATAACAGGCATATTTATCTCATGAGCAGTCATTAACTCTTGGATATTCATAAGTATTGAGCCATCACCTGTAAAATTTATAACAAGATTGTCTGATTTTGCACATTTTGCACCGATCGCTGCAGGGAGGCCAAATCCCATTGTGCCAAGTCCACCACTTGTGACAAGCTGTCTTGCTCGGTTAAACGGATAAAACTGCGCCACCCACATTTGGTGCTGACCGACATCTGTTGAGATTATCGCATCAGCTCCTGCTATCTTCGCGGTCTCTTCGATGACCCATTGTGGTTTAAGTACTGTGTCGCTATCTGTGTAGCTTAGAGGATTTAACTTTGAGTATCTATCTAAAATTTCTCTCCAAGGAGCATAGTTTTCAGGCTTTGCATTGACTTCATCATAAAGCTCGGTTAGCACATTTGTAAGATCTCCAACTATTGGAAAATGGGCGTTTATGATCTTTGAAATAGAGCTTGGATCAATGTCAACATGGATGATCTTTGCATGTTTGGCAAACTCATCCGTCCTACCAGTGATCCTATCACAAAACCTAGCTCCAAGTGATATAAGAAGGTCGCACTCACTAAGTGCCATATTTGAAGCGTAGCTACCATGCATGCCTGCCATGCCTAAATTTAGCTCATCTTTTGCGTCAAGCACGCCAAGAGCCATCAGCGTCTCAACCGCTGGAATGCCAGTTTTTTTCATAAATTTACGTATGATCTCGCTTGCATTTGATGCGATCGCACCACCACCTATGTATAAAAGCGGTCTTTTAGCTTCATTTATCGCAACTGCTGCTTTTTTTATCTGTTTTGAGTTGCCCTTATAGGTCGGTTTGTAACTTGGGATAGAAATTTCTTTTGGATATACAAAGTCACCAAGTCTTGATGTGATATTTTTTGGGATATCGATATGAACTGGTCCTGGGCGGCCTGATCTTGCGATATAAAACGCCTCTTTTATGATGCGAGGTAGCTCTTCAACGCTATTAACTAAAAAGTTATGCTTAACACAGGGGCGTGAAATGCCGACCGCATCGATCTCTTGAAAAGCATCTGTGCCGATCATAAATGTTGGTACTTGACCGCTTATAAGCACGATCGGTATGCTGTCGCTATAAGCTGTTGCAAGGCCTGTGACTGCATTTGTAAAGCCAGGGCCACTCGTCACAAAAGCAACGCCAACTTTACCACTAACTCTAGCGTATCCATCGGCCGCATGAACGGCCGCTTGCTCGTGGCGAACCAAAACGTGCTTAAAATAAGTTTGTTTATATGTCTCGTCGTAGATATTTAAAGCTGCACCGCCAGGATAGCCAAAAACTATCTCAACGCCCTCTTCGTGCAAGGCCTCGCTTATCATCTGTGAACCAGAAATCTGTTTTATCATCACTTTAGCCTTTTGATAAATTTATCGCAGATTATATCCCAAAGCATTTTAAATCCATTTTAACTTTCTGGCGAAATTTAGGTGTTGCTTTGATTTTCTTGAAAAATTTTTAACTAATTTAGAAGAATAATACAAAATATTTTACATAAAATTAAACATATTATTTTTAGTAAAATTGATAAATTTAAGTGAGCAAAGACTATAAAATTTTAAGAGCTAAAACTCATTTGTATAAATTTTAGGCTTAATTTTTTAATTAAAATAAGCCTAAAATTTTGCTTCATTTTTTATATTATTTAGCTTTTTAACGGCTTCGTCAAAGTTATCAGATTTTATAAAAACATTAATATTTTCATTTTTCTTATAGACTTTATCGTAGTATTTTGTGAGTAAAATTTCAGCTACTTTAGCAATATCATTTTCATTAAATTTAGTCACAGCTTCATCTCTAGCTTTTTTATCGATAAATGGTGAAATTTTCTTCATACACTCGTCAAAAAAAGCTTTATCCACACTTTTATAGTCATCCACTATACAAGAAATTCTTTTTTCTAAACTTGCGCTCACTTCGACATTTATGCCACTACGCATAGCCTCATAAAGACTTTTTGGCAAGCTTAATGAGCCTATCCTTCTGCTCTCACCCTCAATAAAGCAAATTTTATCTTTTAGCGTGATGAGCTTTTCAAACAACGCATCTTCAAAGCTTTTTTGGCTTGGCTGCGCGCCATTTATCGCTCCAAAGACAGATCCTAAATGATTTGCCATAGCTTCAAGGTCTATTGATGGGCTTAGAGCCCTTATTAGCTTACTTTTATAGCAGCCAGTATTTCCAAAAAGAGTGATAAATTTCGTGCTCAAAGGTCGATTTAGAAATTCTAAAACGTGATTTCTATAAGCTTTATAGCCACCACTAAGCCTAAAAACTCTATATCCTATCATGCTTAGCACATAGCCAATAGAATTTGATCTAAGCCCACCTTTAGCGCAGTAGATGCCAATAGCTGAACCAACTTTGGCTCTTTTATAAACCTCATCAATGATATTTTGTAAATTTTTGCAGATATATTTTGCGCCAAGGCTCTTTGCTAGGGATCTATCGCTTTTATAGAGTGTGCCTACCTCTTTATGTTCTGCATCATTTAAAGCATATAAATTTATGGCATCTTTTATGTGAGAATATAAAAATTCATGTGGCGATCTTGCGTCTATTAAAATTTCAAAAGAGCTTCTTTTCTCTAGCCACTGCTCTACATCAAGCTCAAATAACGGCACTAAACGCCTTTTTTAGTTTCTCAAAAAGTGGATGAAATGGTGTGCCATTTACTCTCACATCAGAGATAGTGGTTATAAAATTTGTATCTCCGCTCCACCTTGGCACAAGGTGATAATGCACATGCTCAGCTATCCCAGCTCCCGCTGCTTTGCCTAAATTCATACCTATATTTACGCCATTAGCATAAAGCTCTTTTTTTAAAATTTCAACTCCAAGCCTTACAAATTTACTCATCTCAAACCAAGTCTGCTCATCAAGCTCTTCGATCTTGTCGGTATGCTGATTTGGTATTATCATAAAATGCCCTGGAGAATACGGATATAAATTCATAATCCCAAAACAATGTTTAGCTCGAAAAAGTACGCCATTTTTATCATCATCATCTGAGTTTATAACATCACAAAAAACACAGCTATCTTTCTTAGCGCTAAAGTATTCGCTTCTCCAAGGGGCACAAAGGTGCTGCATTACTCGCCCTCCTTTATCTTTTTGACGGCATTTTTTATATCATCTTGTCTCATAAAATGCTCTCCTATCAAGAAAGCATCTACGCCTATTTTACTTAGCTCTCTAAGCTGTTCATGCTCGTAAAGACCGCTTTCAGCGACTATTATCTTGCCATTTGGCAAAAGTGGTATGAGCTTCTCACAAAGGCTCATATCCATCGTAAAATCATCTAAATTTCGGTGATTTATACCTATTATATTTGCTCCTGCAAAGATAGCTTTTTTCACATCACTCGCATCGTGAGTTTCAACCAAAACTTCAAGACCTAAATGATGAGCGTAGTCTAAAAACTCTTTTAGCTCGTTTTGAGTTAGTGCTTTTGCGATGAGCAAGATAAAGTCTGCCCCATAAACAAGAGCTTCAAGAATTTGATACTTATCAACGATAAAATCTTTTCTAAGGATCGGCCTTGAGGCGTAGCGGCGAACTTGCGTGATGTATTCAATATCGCCTTTAAACCAATGTGGCTCAGTCAAGATACTAAAAGCATTTGCGTATGGCTCGTATTCCTGGGCTATTTTTATCGGCTCAAAGTCTTCTCTTATCACGCCCTTACTTGGGCTTGCTTTTTTGATCTCGGCTATGATTCTTATAGGCTCATTTTGACTTGCTCTAAGTGCATTTAAAACATCTCTTGGCACGTATGGATTGTACGCTAGCGAGCGACCAAGCCACTCCTCAGGGAAGTCTATTTTTCTTTTTTCAAGATCATCTTTAGTCTTTTTTATTATCTCATCAAGTATCATTTTTTAAGCCTTTTGTTTAGATTTATTATACAGCGCTCTATTAGGTGTAAATGCTCTTTTGCCTCTTTTGAAGCTCTAAAATCAACATCTTTCATCGCATGCTGTATAATGCTTTTTGCCTTTTTGCACTCACCAAGCTTAAAATATCCCCACGCTAGCGAATCCTCGTAATAAGGCGACTCAGGCGAGATAGCAAGCGCCTTTTGCACAAGCTCTATACCCTTTCTAGGGTCAATATCATGATCTATCAGCAAGTAGCCATAATAGTTAAAAAACATATCATTTTCTAGCTTTGGCACGCTAGCTTCAAATTTATCTAAAATTTCAGACATTTTTTGTTCGTTCAAGTTATCTTTATTCATCTCGTATTCGTAAATCGCGGCTTTTGCTAAAAAATTTAAATCCCTGCTATCGTTATAAATTTTAACAGCAAGTATGTATGCATCACCAAAATTACTAGTCGCCGCATAAAGATCCATAAGCGCTATATCGTTGTAGCTATATTTTTTTAAAATTTCAATTGCTGCTTTGTAATTTTTATCATAGATAAAAAACTGCACAATCTTATCAATATACGAAGTGTCGTGATTTAGCTCATAAAGCTCTTCAAAGAGCTCAATCACTTTTGGGAAATTTCTTTGCTGGGAGTAAATTTCAGCCAAAAGCTCACAAGTTTTTAGCGTGCAACCTTGTTCATCTCTAAATTTCTCAAGATATTTTGTAGCGTCTTTTATCTTATCCATGCGATTTATCAAAATATCAACGATACGGAGCAAATTTTCTTCTTCTTGCTTTAGCGAGTATGCCTCTTCAAAGTATTTTAGTGCAGTTGTTGTTTCATTTTGCATCATACAAATAGTGCCAAGCATGAGTAAATTTTGAGCATTTGGCTCTTTTGTAGCAAGCTCTTGCATTAAACTTTTAGCCTCATTTAGCTTTGAAAGATTTACTAAATTTGCCACCTTTATACGGATAAAATCGCTATCGTCTTTTAAGCTTTTTTCGCCTTCACTTATCAAAGCATCTAAATTTTCATTTTTTGTAGCAAAGGCGAGTTTGATCGCCTCTTTTAAATAAGCTTTTTGATTTGTATCTTTAAAAATGTTTGAGTAAGCTTGAATGCTAGCATTCACATCTCCGCTATCTTGAAACAATAAAGCCTGCATTAGACGTAAATTTATACTTTTATTATCATCAGCCAAAAGTAGCTGCGAGTTAAAAAATACGCTCATAAAAAATACTAAAATTTTACGCCAATGCATTCTGCTTTTAGCTCCTTTAAATTTTTTTTAAAATAATTCCAAAATGGAAAAGTCCTGCACTGTTGTGGCCTTAGCTCATAAACCGAGCAGTTTTTATTTTTTTCATCAAAAAATACACAAGCAAAGCCATCTTCATAAGGCTTCTCTTTTATGCTACACCTTAGCCCAACTCTTATTAAAAACTGCTTTTCAAACTCATCTTTGCTCATATGAAGTGCGGTGCAAAATTTTGAAATTTCTTCTTCATTTATCCAGATGTAGCCGCTCTCTCCAGTGCAACACTTACCGCCACAGCTCTCGCAAAAGCTGGCATCAAACTCATAGCTAAAGCCTTGCACCCTCACGCTAGCTCCTGATAATCGACGCTATTTGTATCAGCTTTTTTAAAAATTTCAATCGTCTCTTTTGTATGTGAGCCATTTTCACTCATCACTAAAGGTGGCAAAATTTTTAACTTTGAGTTTGAATTATTTCTTACCTCAAATAAGGCTAAATTTGCTGGTTTATCAGCCTTTGTATGAATAAATTTTAGGCTTACTAAATTTAACTTAAACTCTTTTAGACATGCTACAATCTGACTAAGATCATCAGGTGCATAGCAAAAAAACGCCCTTTTGTGAGGCTTTAAATTTACGCTTATACCTCTTATAAAGTCTTTTAGACCCAAAGAGCTTGTGTATCTACTAGCTTTTATATGCTCATCTTCGCTCTGTTTCGTACCCTCGTGATAAAATGGCGGATTTGATACGA
Organism: Campylobacter concisus; assembly: GCF_003048535.1. NCBI lineage: Bacteria > Pseudomonadati > Campylobacterota > Epsilonproteobacteria > Campylobacterales > Campylobacteraceae > Campylobacter > Campylobacter concisus. Next base: position 66,008 of record NZ_PIRQ01000008.1, read on the forward strand.
TGAGGTCAAATTTCTCACTATCTTTAAAATCTGCAAAATCAGCATTTATGATTTCTGCCTCCAAGCCGTTCTTACTGGCATTAAATTTAGAAATTTCACCATTTATTTGTAAGATATCAAGCAAGCTTAGGCTGGAATTTTTAAAGTCGCGTTTAAGTAAAAGCCCAAGTATCCCGCACCCTGCGCCAACGTCTAAAATTCTGCCTGAAAAATTTTTCAAACTTGAGCTTATAAAATCATAAAGTACCAGCGTATCGCTGTTGTAGCGATAGCCACTTTTTAGCTGAGCCAAGATCATCTATAAACCTTGATGATAAAGCCACGCGTGACATCTTTTACGATCACTTCGGAGCTAAAGCTTATCCTTGCAAAATCGCCAAATTCCTCTTTTATAAGCTCGGCTGCTGCCTTTGCGCGCTCTTTACCAACGCCATAATTTACATAGTTGTTTAGCCTGCCAAGATCGTCTTTTTTGATGCTTTGAGCCACATTTGATGGGATGACAAAATTTTTCTTATCTACGATCGGAATTATCTCATAAAGGTAGTTTGAGTTAAATCTTTGCAAAAATTCGCTCACTCTATTCTTACACATCACGCTAATCTTATCTTTTGCATCCATGTCATCACACTCAAGGCTAGAGATCAAAACTAGCTTTGTTGGCGTCTCTGGCTTAATTGTCGCCTGCAAGATATTTTTTAAATTCACATTTTCATTTTCAAGCTCATCTTGCCTATTTAAATTTTGCTCGATATCTTTTTGAAGTTCGATGATTTTGGCATTTACTGGACTTCCTTTTACGCTAGATGAGCTAAGTTCATTTATTTTAGAATTTAACCTCTCAATCGTCTTATTGCTCTCATTTAACTTATGTTTTGCACTTTCAAGCTCATTTTGTAAGCTTAGTAAATTTTTACCACCGCTTTTATTACTATCAGCAAAAAGGGCCGACGTATCAGCTATCTTTTTTTGCAAAATATTTATTTGCTGACGCAAAATTTCATAGTTTTGCATATCGATCTTTAGCGTTCTTTTTTGAGCTTCTAGCTCACTTTGCTTTGCTGCTAGCATTTGGCTTGTTTGTGTGAGATTATTTTCCAGCTCTTTTATCTTTTCATCTTTTAAATTTATCTTTGCACTTAAATTTTTCAACTCACTGTCATTTAAACCAAGCTTTTGAGTTTGCAAAGAAATAGTTTGATTTTGCTCAAATAAAGTTTTTAAAAATTTATTTGTCTTTGTATCAAGCGTCTTTAGCTCATCTCGTGCATTTTTAAAGCTCTCTTCACTCAAATTTAGCTTTTTATTTAGCTCATTTAAACTTGTATTTGCATCTAAATTTTGCTTCTCTAGCTTTTTATTTATCAAATTTACCCGTTCAAGCTCTTTTTTAAGCGAGCTTATATTTTCATTTGCGAGTTTATTTTCCTGCTCGCTTTTAAGATTTTTTTCTTTTAAATCATTAAAACTTTTATGAAGTGCCGCAAGAGAGGCGTTTAGCTCTAAATTTTTACCATTATAGTTTTCAACTGCCAAATCTTTTGAGTTTAAATTTTTCTTTATCTCATCAAGCTCATAAATTCTATCTTTTAAGGCAGTCTTGCTTGACTCAAGAGCCTCCTCAAGATCAATTATCTTATTTGCCTTTTTTGAAAGCTCATCCTCCATAACGCTTTTTTGCGTTTCAAAGCCATCAGTTAGTGCATTTATCTCTTTTTCATAGCTAAATTTTTGTATCTTAGCGTCATTTTTTGCTCGCTCGATCTCCTCTTTTAAAAGCAAAATTTCTCTTTTTTCGTTTTTATCTTTTTCATTTTGAGTATTTTCATACTCTTTTATTAGTGCTTCTTTTTGAGCCAGTGTCGTATTTAGCTCTATATTTTGCTCTTTTAAAGCTGTGTAATTTGCCTCAGCCATCTCTTTAAATTTAGCAAAATTTGCTTCGATATCTTTTACCTTACTTTCATCACCATTTTTTGCCTCATTTATCGCATTTTCAAGGTCTATTATCTTTTTTTCATAGGCTTTTGAGCTCTCAATCATATCAGCTTGAGCTTCATTTAGCCGTTTTGTGAGAGTTTGTATATTTTCAAAGTGTTGTGCTTCAAGCTTGCCAAGCGTCTTTTGGTTTTTCTCAACTATCTCATTTTTTTCATTTTCGATATTTTTTTTCATCTCTGAAATTTTGCCTATAAAGTCTAAATTTTTCTCGCTGATATCAACATTATCAGTAGCTAAAATTTTATTTTTTTTGCTTAGCTCACGAACTTGTTCTTGAAGTTCGTTTATATCATTTGATAAATTTTGATCGTTCATTTCAGTAAAATTTTGGATATAACTTTTTGGAGTTATATATCCGCCATATTCGTAAAGATCGTCTTTACTGATGTATTTTTGTCTCTCTTCTTCTGGCAAATTATCAAAATTTATAGAATAAATCGTTTGATTAGTATCTTTTGGTGTCTCATCTTCTTTTGGAGATTTAAAAAACGATAGGCAAAAGCCAGCTATCAAACAAAAAATGGCTAGTAAAATTTTATTTATCAAGCTTATGCCTTGCCCTTTAAAATGTCTTTTATGACGTGATGAGCGTGATTTAGAGCAACGACTATTGAGCCGCCATTTTTTAGCACGATGTCACCGCCCACATAAAGTCCTGGTACGCTACTTTGGTAGTTACTATCAACTATTGGAGTGCCCTTTTCATCGATTTTTATCTGACATTTTTGTAAAAAATCAACCGGACTTGAGCCGCCTATTGCATAGACAACTCTGTCATAAACGCGGATCTTGCCATTTTCATAATGCACTCTAACTTTGCCTGATTCGTTATCTATCTCTTTTATATCGTGATTTAGCCTAACTTTTATCTTGCCGTGCTTTTCTAACTCCCAAAGTGCGCTTAAATTTGTCTCATTTACGCGGCTAAAATTATCTTTTCTATAAGCGATTGTGGTTTTATTGTATTGGCAAAGCTCGATCGCATACTCAACTGCTGAGTTTCCGCCACCTACAACAAGCACCTTTTCGCCGTTCGTACAGCTATCAAGGTTAAAATTTACAACCGAGTTTAGTGAAGGCGGGATTTTATAATCAGGCTTATTTGGTCGTCCCATTTTGCCAATTGATATCATCACATTTTTAGCTTCATATACGGCTTTTGAGGTAGTTACTTTAAAAATTTCTCCATCTTTTTTCACGCTCTCTACTTCAGAGTTAAAAAAAGCTTCAATCTTTTCAGTATCAAGCAGCTTATCAAAATAATCAAGCGTGCTCTCTTTCGTACCATCCTCAAATGAAACTACGCCATGTATCGTGCTATCTTGCCCTTTATACTCTTTATCTACGCGCTTATTATCTTTATAAAATTTTCTTATCGTTTGGCTGTGATTATCGCCTTTTTCAAGAAGCAAAACGTTGTTTAAGCCATTTCTTTTTGCCTCAACTACGCTAGCAATTCCACAGGGTCCGCCACCAACAACAATTAGATCATAAACATTTACCATCTTTTTCTCCAAATTTTATAAATTCTAAGCTTTTTTAACTAGATCAGCCATCAAAAATGCAAGCTCAAGTGCCTGATCAGCATTTAGCCTTGGGTCACATTGTGTTTCATATCTTTGCTCAAGCGAACTTTCAGTGATATTTAATGCCCCGCCCGTGCACTCAGTCACGTCTTGACCTGTCATCTCAAGATGCACGCCGCCAGCTCTTGTGCCCTCAGCTTTGTGAATTTCAAAAAAGCTTCTAACTTCGCTTATTATCTTGTCAAATTCTCTGGTTTTGTAGTTATTTGATGTTTTTACAGTGTTGCCATGCATCGGGTCGATACTATAAACGATATTTAGCCCTTCTCGCTTTAGCTCTCTTAAAATTTTTGGTAAATTTTCGCCTATCTTATCAGCACCCATTCTGATTATCACATTTAGTCTGCCAGCTTCATTTTCTGGATTTAGTTTATTTGCAAGCGCGATGACATCCTCAGCCTTTGCACTTGGTCCGATCTTTACGCCGATAGGATTTTTCACACCACTTAAAAAATGTACGTGAGCGTCGTTTATACCACGTGTTCTCTCACCTATCCAAAGCATATGAGCCGAGCAGTCGTACCACTCACCGCTAAGGCTATCAACCCTAGTTAATGCCTCTTCATAAGGTAGCAAAAGCGCCTCGTGAGATGTATAAACCGCGGTTTGATTTATGACTGGCGTATTTGCTGAAGTGATGCCACAAGCTGCCATAAATGAAAGTGTCTTTGTTAGTTCATCAGCTAGTTTTGCGTATTTCTCGCCGATCTCTGGCTTTTTAACAAAGCCTAAATTCCACTTATGCACTTGATGAAGGTCAGCCAAACCGCCTCTTGAAAAGGCTCTAAGTAAGTTCATCGTAGATGCACTTTGATAATACGCCTCGATCATGCGTTTTGGATCAGGCACTCTTGCCTTTTCGTCAAATTCAAAGCCATTTATGATGTCGCCTCTATAGCTTGGAAGCTTAATGCCATTTACCTCTTCAAAATCGCTACTTCTAGGCTTTGCAAACTGCCCTGCCACGCGGCCCACTTTTACCACTGGGTAGCCGCCAGCAAAGGTTAAAACTATCGCCATTTGAAGTAAAACCTTAAACATGTCTCTGATGTTGTTTGCATTAAAATTTGTAAAACTCTCAGCGCAGTCGCCACCTTGAAGCAAAAATGCTTCGCCATTGCAAACTTTTGCAAGTTCTTCTTTTAAACTTCTAGCCTCGCCAGCAAAGACCAAAGGAGGAAGCGATTTTAATTTTTCTTCGATCTCTTTAAGCTCTTTTAAATCTGGGTAATTTGGTTGTTGCAAGATATTAAATTCTCTCCAGCTATCGCGGTTCCAAGTCATTTATTTTCCTATCTTTTTTGCCTTAAATTAGACGCTGATTATATCACGCAAAACTTAAAAAATAAAAGCCATTAATGGGCTATTAAAGATATTTTGCATACAATCGCTACTTTAAATTTACCCAAAAAAAAGAGAAGATTTTTTTCATGATAAAAGGCATTTTTTATTCGCTTTTGGCATCAGTTTTATTTAACTGCATTTACTACATGTCAGTGCTCATGAACCCCATCAGCACACAAGCTCTTATTGGATACCGCATGATCTTTGCCATGCCTTTTGTCATCGCCGCCATTTTTTTGTTAAAACAGCAGCGAAATTTCAAATTTTTACTTCTAAAAATAAAGCTAAAACCTAAAATTTTACTAGTTTTGCTTGCTACCTCGCTCATCGTCTCATTTCAGATGTGGCTTTATCTCTGGGCGCCAAGCAATGGCTCAGCACTAAAGGTATCAATTGGCTACCTCATCATGCCAATAGTCATGGTCCTTTTTGGACGGATATTTTTTAAAGAGCACCTCTCTAAAACAAAGCTAGCCTCGATATTTTTTGCAGCCCTTGGCGTCTTTAGTACAGCTATACTAAGCGGCGGCATCTCGTGGGAGAGCGCTGTAGTTTTTTGCCTTTATCCAGTCTATTTTGCCATTAGAAAGTACTACAACCTTGCAAATTTCTCAAGCTTTGTTATAGAGATAATTTTTATGTTTTTATTCTCATTTTATTTTGCGCTCACAGCCGATATGAACTACGTGATGAGCCAAAATCCAAACATCTACTATCTGCTCATCTTGCTTGGTGCTATCAGCGGCATAGCCCTCATCGCCCAGATCCTCTCAAGCACGCTCGTGCCGATAAATGTACTAGGTTTGCTTACATATTTTGAGCCTATAATGATGCTTTTTGTCTCATTTGCTATCGGCGAGAGACTGGAGAAAAGCTCATACTTTTTAATGATCTGCCTAGCCATCTCGGTCACACTTTTGATGATAGATAGTATAAATTCTATAAAAGGCGACAAAAATACCAAGACTAAATGAGAGCCAAAAAGGCGTTATTCTCGCGCTTAGCGCCTTTTTTATGTGGGGGTTTTTGGCGATTTATTTCAACCTCTTTAGCAAAGATGTCGATGCTTATGAAATTTTAGCTCATAGGGTCATTTGGTCATTTTTCTTAATGGCTGGAGTGCTTTATTTTAGTGGCAAAATGGGCGAAATTTTTACTTTACTTAAAGATATTCGTTCGCTAAAAATCCTATTTTTGAGTGGTATATTTATCACCACAAACTGGGGCGTTTATGTATATGCTGTTAGCAATGGCAAAATTTTAGACACAAGCCTGGGCTATTTTATAAATCCCCTAATAAGCATGCTCCTTGGTGTTATCATCTTTAAAGAAAGGCTAAATAAAAGCGGAATTTTAGCCATTTGTATAGTCGTTTTAGCCATTAGCATACAAATTTATGCCCAAGGTGGATTGCCATTAGTTTCCATTATCTTGCCACTTTCATTTGGATTTTACGCAGCAGTTAGAAAGATGGCAAAGATTAGCGCATTCAACGGGCTTTTTATAGAGACATTTTTTATGTTCCCATTTGCACTTGCTTACGTCCTTTACATAGCATTTTTAGATAAAAGCCACTTTGGACTAAATGAAGACTCACTTTTAATGATTGCTTCAAGCATCGTAACCATCGTACCACTTGTCGCTTTTAACGCAGCGGCAACAAGGATAAATTTAACAACGATTGGCTATTTGCAATACATCTCGCCGACCATCGCGATCCTTTGTGCAGTCTTCATTTACGGCGAAAATTTAGACGGCTACAAGGTCATCTCGTTTTGTATGATCTGGCTGGCACTTGCGATAATTAGCATAGATAAATTTAGAAAAAGGAGTAAAAATGAATAATGTGACGATTTATTTGCTGCTTGCGTTCTTTGCGGCGCTTATTTTATATTTTCAGATACAAAAACTCACCAAAAAGCTAGATGAAGAAGGTGCTGCGCCAGCTTATCAAAAGGCTGCACAGGAGGTTTTAGAAAATTTAAGCAATGCTGAGAAATATCCAAAATTTTGCAATGTAATATTTAAAAAAATAAACGCCTTAAGGCAAGATATTTTATTTGAAGATGCGCTAAATAGTGAGTCTGAAAAAGATAAAGCATTAGATGCCTTAGAGCAAATAAGAGAAAAACTGGAAACTTTATCAAAGAAAGAAAATTTAAGCTGGGAGAGCGAACTCTTTGTGATCTTGGACGAGCTTGATGGCTTTGTAAGGGCAAATTTCAAAAACGGCGAAGATAGAGCTGAAGAGCTAAGAGAGGAGCTAAAGAGAGAATTTGATGGGTTATGATATCAACTCAAATAAATTTTAGATTTAAAGGAATAAGTATGTTTGAAGATATAGATTATGACAGTTTTAAAGATTATTGTAAAAAAACTTTAAGTAAAAATACGGTTCAACAATATCAAACCTATTTAAGAAATTTTATTAGTTTTTTAGAAGACAATAAAATTTACTCAATTTTTGATTATTATGACTTAAAAACTAAAAACCCAAAATATTTAGAAGAAGAGTTTTTAAAATCTGGAAAAACCAAAAAACCTTTTGCCAACTATAATTCAGCGGTAAAAAAGTATATAGAATTTATAAATAGCAAAGGAATAACAATGCCGATAACTGACAACGAACAAATAAAAAGCAAAACAGATCTATCACTAAATCAAATTTTATATGGTTCTCCAGGAACTGGAAAGACATACAGTACAGTGATAAAGGCCATCGAGATAATAGAAGAAAGAAAAGTTGATATAAGCGAAACCAGAAATGATCTAAAAAATAAATTTGATGAATATATACGAAGTAGACAAATAAAATTTATAACATTTCACCAAAGCTATGGATATGAGGAATTTGTAGAAGGCATAAAGCCTCTATTTGATAGCAAAAACGAAGATGGCGATATAACTTATGAGATATCAAAAGGAATTTTTTATCAGTGCTGCGAAAATGCTTTACTTCTTAGTGGATACAAAGGCAAACTTAGGGATTTTTGCGATCTGCCAAAAGATGCACGAGAAAAGTTTTTTAATAAGAACACACCAAAATATGCCATCTTTATCGACGAGATCAATCGCGGGAATATATCTAAAATTTTTGGTGAGCTCATAACTCTTATAGAGCCATCAAAAAGACTCGGAGCAGATGACGAGATAATAGTGGAGCTGCCATATTCAAAAGAGAAATTTGGAGTGCCGTCAAATTTATACATAATAGGCACGATGAATACAGCGGATCGCAGCATAGCCCTTATGGATACGGCTCTTAGAAGAAGGTTTGAATTTTTGGAGATAATGCCAGAATATGACAAACTAAACAAAATAAATATCGAAGGTATAAATATAGGCAAAATGCTAAAAATGATAAACGAGCGCATAGAGTATCTTTACGACAGAGATCACACGATAGGACATGCCTATTTTATGTCACTAAAAAGCGATACGGATATAGAAGAGTTAGCTTTGATCTTTAAAAACAAAATTTTACCGCTACTACAAGAGTATTTTTATGACGATTGGGAAAAGATAAGGCTAGTACTAGGAGATAATCAAAAAAACGAAGACCTTCAGTTTGTTAAAATCAAGAAAAATATGGCTACAAAAGAATTATTTGGATCAAAGATCGACGATATAGACGATAAAGTCCTATATGAGATAAGCGACCAAGAAACTTTCAAAAACCCTCAAAGCTATATAAAAATTTACGAATGAAATAAAACGCAAAGCAATGACCAAATACTTAATAGAGTTTGAAAAATTTCGCCCGGAAGATAACCAAGACTTATTTAACGCCGTAGATGCCTTTACTAGAGAAAATTTTGCCGCAGTAGAGTTTTTAAAGCTCGGCAGAGATAAAAAGGGCGATTTTTTACAAGCTCAAAACTACGTCGGTATCATCCAGACAAAAAGTGGCGATAGCCTTGAGATACTTCCAAAAATCCATGATAATGACAATGGCGGCAATAAAGAAGCGGTAGAAAATTCTAAAAGAATTTTACTAAGAATGTTAAAAACTTTAAAAAACCATCCATTTAAAAATATAAACATAGCGAATTTAAAAAGCTTGAATCTACCACTTCTTGAAATTTTTATATCGATGTTCCTAGATGAAGTATCAAAACTCGTAAAAATAGGCATAAAAAGCGACTATGTAGAGCTTGAGGATAATCTAAAATTTTTAAAAGGAAAGCTAAAAATCTCGGAACAAATACGTAAAAATATCGTCCATAAAGAGAGATTTTACGTTTGCTATCAGGAATTTTCCATAGATAGAGCCGAAAATCGCCTCATAAAAAGTACGCTTGAGTTTTTATACAGGCGCTCAAAATCAAGCAGAATTCAACGACTCATTAGGGAATATTTATTTATTTTTGATGAAATTTCATCTAGCTCTGATATAAACGCGGACTTTAGCCGATTAAAACTAAATCGCCAAACAAAACACTATGAGCAAGCGCTTTTATGGAGTAAGATATTTTTACAAAACAAGTCGTTTAGTCCGTATAGAGGTAGCGATGTGGCCTTTGCCTTGCTATTTGATATGAATACGCTTTTTGAAAGCTATGTTGGAGATTTTATAAAGAAAAAGCATCCAGGCACTATATTGCAGCATCAAGGAAAATATCTTATTGAAGAACCAAGAAGAGACTTCGGGTTAAAACCAGATATATTTTTAAAATATAAAAACCAAAATTATATAGCCGACACAAAATGGAAGATCGTCAAATCAAAAGACGATATTTCACAAGCTGACCTATATCAGCTATATGCCTATGGTAAAAAATATAATTGTGGCAAACTTTATCTAATATATCCAAAGATAGACGGCATAAAACAAGAGTTTATGAAATTTAAATATGAAAAAGATATGCAGCTTGAAATTTTATATTTTGATCTTGAAAAAGACGAAAATAACGCAAATTTACTAGCCTAATTTATAAAAGCCAAATTTAAAGCTTTGCTTTTAGAGCCATTATCCTCTTGTATGAAGCGTCGATTCGCTCCTTGCTGATCTTTTTCTCGTTTACAGCATCGACTATGATTTGAGCGACTAGATCGGCCGTTCTTTGGTTATTTATCTTGAACTCGCTAAAGAGCAAGATGTCGCCACCAGCGTTTATAAATTTCACCACTTTTTGAGCCAAAGCTTCGTCGCCAACGCCTTTCATCAGCATATCATCGCTGATGACTACGCCATTAAATTTAAGCTCATTTCGCAAGAGATCGGTTATTATTTTTTTAGAAAGTGTGGCTGGGTTGTCCTCGTCGATGCCTTTTACAAAAAGATGTCCGACCATGATGATCTGCGCTCTACCCGTGCTTATAGCGTCTTTATATGGCAGCAGCGCATCTTTGCTTAGCGTGACCTCGCTCTTATTTTTATGTGAGTCCTCTTTTGAGCTGCCATGCCCTGGAAAGTGTTTAAGCGTCGTTAGGATGCCCTGCTCTTTAAATGCGTCCATAAAAGCATCAGCGTAGATCACAACCTTGCTCGCATACTCGCTAAACGCCCTTTGCTTAACAGCGATGATCGGCGAGTTTTCATCGTGCAGATCAACCACTGGAGCGAAATTTAAATTTATGCCACACTCCTTTAAATTTATAGCCATTTTTGAGTAGAGATCATAAGCGCTTTTGATATCAAGCGTACTTGCGACCTCGTATGCGCTAGGATATGGGCCATCAAAGCTCTTATCCTTCATGCGGCTTACATTGCCACCCTCTTCGTCGATAGCGACGAAAATTTTAGGACTTTTTTCTTTGATAGCTTTTATGCTTGCTTTTAGTTGGGCTTTACTAGTGACGTTTCTGCCAAGTAGCATCACACCGCCAAATCTCTCATATCCAGCATCGCTTAACATCGCGCGAAACGCAGCGTCTTTTGTGCTAGCTCCATTAAAGCCAACCATTATCATCTGTGAAACCTTGGCTCTTAGACTCACTTCAGCGCCGTTTAGCCCCAGAGCAAAAATAGCCACAAAAAGTATAAATTTAAAAGCTCTCATCTTCTTCCCAAAAGTGATTTTACGCTCTCAAAAACGTCTTTGCCATTTAGCATATTTTCAACCTCACTAGCGATCGGCACATATATGCCCTTTTCTTTGGCGATCTTGCTAATAGCTCTTGCAGTATCGACGCCCTCGGCCACCTCGCCAAGCTCACTTAAAATTTTCTCTAGTCTCTCGTGCCTTGCGATGCCAAGACCTACGCGGTAGTTGCGCGAAAGTATCGATGAAGCGGTTAAGAAAAGATCTCCTGCGCCGCTTAACCCCATAAAAGTCTCATCTTTTGCACCAAAAAATTTGCCAAATCTAGCCATCTCGACAAGCCCACGTGAAATGAGGCTCGCCCTTGCGTTGTTACCAAGACCAAGGCCGTCACAGATGCCACCAGCTATGGCGATCACGTTTTTATACGCCCCGCACACTTCAGCACCGATCACATCATCAGAGGTGTAGGCTTTCATATAGCTTGGGAAAAATGAGGCAAATTTTAAAGCTAAATTTTTATTTTTAGAATTTACCACCAAGGCGCAAGGCAGCTTCTGCATGATCTCCTTTGCAAAGGTCGGCCCTGAGAGAAAGGCCAAATTTTCTCTATCAACAAAGTCTTCATAAATTTCATTTAAAAATTTAAGATTTGCCGTGTCTATGCCCTTGCTGGCGACTAGGATCTTTTGACCTTTGTTTTTGTAGTTTTGCTTTAGCCATAAATTTGTAGCTTGAGTTGGGATTGTGCAGACTAGATATTCGCATTCCAAAGCCTCTTCTAAGCTTACAAAATTTGGCATCTCTCTTGGCGTTCTTGAGCTGATGACGCACTCGTTATTTTCACTAAATGCGTGAAATAGCGCACTGCCCCACTTGCCAGCTCCGATGACTGCTATGCTCATTTTAGCCCTTTTAGCCTATTTTGGCCTTTAAAAGCTCATTAACCTTGCCTGGGTTAAAGGCGCCCTTGCCCTCTTTCATCACCTGACCAACAAAGAAGCCAAACATCTTATCTTTACCGTTTTTATACTCTTCGACTTTGTCAGCGTTTGCAGCTAAAATTTGATCTATGATCGCAATGATCGCTGAGTCGTCGCTCACTTGTTTCAAGCCAAGCTTTTCGATGACGCTATCGACGTCCGCGTCGTTTTCCATTAGATAGTCTAGCACCTCTTTTGCGGCCTTGCCGCTTATCGTGCCATCTTCTATGCGTTTTAGTAAATTTATCATTTTAGCACTATTAACTGGGCTTGTCTCGATCGTTACGCCGTTATTTAAGCGGCCAAGAAGCTCGACTATGAGCCATGTAGTAGCAAGCTTTGGCTGAATTCCCGCAGCGATCAGCTCTTCAAAATATCTAGCCATCTCAACGCTTTGAGTTAAATTTAGCGCATCACTCTCTTTTACCCCTAGCTCACTAACATATCTTGCGACCTTTTGCTCGGCAAGCTCTGGAATTTTTATAGCTTCGTTATACATCTCTTCTGGCACTTCAACAGGGAGCAAGTCAGGGTCAGGAAAGTACCTATACTCCGCGCTATCCTCTTTGCCACGCATCGACCTTGTCACTAAATTTGTCGTGTCAAACAGCCTTGTCTCTTGATAGACTTCTTGGTCGTATTTGCCATCTTCCCAAGCTGCACTTTGGCGCTCCACCTCGTAATCGATCGCTTTTTGGATAAATTTAAATGAGTTTAGATTTTTTATCTCAACTCTTGTATAAAGCTTGGTATCGCCTTTTGGACGGATAGAGACATTTGCGTCGCAGCGGAAGCTACCTTCCTGCATGTTTGCGTCGCTGATGTTTAAAAAGCGAAGGATTGAGTGTAGTTTTTTAAGATAAGCCACCGCCTCATCACTGCTTCTAAGATCTGGCTCGCTAACTATCTCAAGAAGCGGTGTGCCGGCTCTATTTAGATCAACTAAGCTCTCGTTTTCTTCGTGGATGTTCTTGCCAGCATCCTCTTCAAGGTGCGCTCTAGTTACACCGATGCGTTTTTTAGTACCATTTACGTCAATTATTAGCTCGCCACCTTCTACGATAGGGATCTCAAACTGAGAAATTTGATATGCCTTTGGAAGGTCTGGATAGAAGTAGTTTTTTCTATTAAAGACTGATTTTTTATTGATCTTAGCGTTTATCGCTGTGCCAAAGCTGATCGCCTTTTTAACAGCCTCTTTGTTTAGCACAGGTAGGGCTCCAGGCAGAGCTAGGCAGGTCGGACAAACGTGAGTGTTTGCCTCGTCGCCGAAGCTAGTTGAGCAAGAGCAGAAAATTTTAGTTTTTGTATTAAGCTGAGTGTGAACTTCTAACCCGATAACGACTTCAAACATATTTTTACCTTTAAATTTATGCAAATTTTTAAGGCGTATTTTAGCGATACTTTCTTTTAAAATATCTAAAAATGAGCATTTTGACTGGAAAAATAAAGAAGGTGATTTAAAAATTTAAATAGTTTTAAAAAGGAAAAAGCCATATAAAAATATGGCTTTAAATTTTAATGCTCGTGCTCACTAATAGCAACGGCACCAGCTAAATAAACGTAAGTTAGCATCATGAAAATAAATGTTTGCAAAACAGCCATAAGCGTTAGAAGCGCAAAAGCTGGAAGTGGAGCAAACCAAGGTGCAAGTGTAAGCATCGCTAGTAAGAATAGATCATCGCCCTTGATATTACCAAAAAGACGAAATGATAGCGAAACTACACGTGAAAGATGCGAGATGACTTCAACTGGAAACATAATCGGAGCTAGAAATTTATTCGGTCCCATAAAGTGTCCAAAGTATTTAAAAAATCCATTTTCTCTAATGCCCTCAAAGTTGTAATAAACAAATACAACTAAAGCCAAAACTAGAGTTAAATTTAGACTTGATGTTGGTGACTCAAATCCAGGAATAATACCTACAACATTTGAAAAAAATACGATAAAACCGATAGTTGCAACAAGTGGAAGATATTTCCTAGCTAGTTTTTCACTGCCTAAAGTATCTCTTCCCATCGATATAACGCCCTCCAAATAAGCTTCAACTATATTTTGAAGACCTCTTGGCACAAGCTGCATTTTGCTCCTTGCTATATAAGCAACTATGATAACAATCAAAGCTACAAGCAGAAAGTGAAACGCATAGATAAAGGCGTGGGAGCTATTTAGGAAATTTGAAAATAGAAACAAATCTTTCATTAATTTACCTTGGATTTAGAATTTTGCGTGATTGTAACAAAATTATTGTTAAAACATTTTTAATTTTAAACTCTGAAATAATCGAAAATCAATTTACAAATGGTCACTGCAACTACCACTAGAAACATTGTTCTAATAAATTTTACCTCTTTTTTAATGACAAGATTTGATCCAAAATATGCGCCTAAAATTTGACCAACTGCCATCAAAAGTCCAACAGCCCAAAGCATCTGTCCACCGGCTATAAAAATGCCAAGAGCAACGATATTGCTAGTAAAATTTAAGAGTTTCGTATGAGCGACAGCTTTTTTTAAATTTAGCCCAATTAATGCCACTATCGCAAATGTCCAAAAAGAGCCTGTTCCTGGACCAAAAAAACCATCATAAAAGCCAAGCATTAGTCCAAAAACTACATAAAATAGTTTTTCATTCATCTTTGCAGCTCTATCATTTTCGCCGACTTTTGGCATAAAAAGCGTGTAGATAAAAATAGCAATCAGTAAAAATGGGATAATTATCTTTAAAAAATTTGTATTTAAAAATAGGATAACCACTGCTCCTATGATAGCTCCAATGAAAGTAAAAACGATACCTACAAAGCACTCTTTATAATTAATTAATCCTCGTTTTGTGAAATTTAGAGTCGCTGTAAAGCTACCAAAGACTCCTTGAAGTTTATTTGTACCAAGTGCAAGGTGTGGTGGCACGCCCATCGCCATAATAGCTGGAAGCGTTATAAGCCCACCTCCACCAGCGATAGAATCAATAAAACCACCTAAAAACGCAGCTACAAAAAAAACGACATAGCTAAGTAGATCAAATTCCATTTTTTACTCTTTTGATAATTGAAATAAAAGCAGATTGTATTTTATTTGTACTTATCTTTTTGTAAAATTTTTATATTTGAAATGAGAGATTTTTAAAATTTATAAATTTTAACGAGCCTTTGGATCTAGCTCAAAGACTCGTTTATTAAAGTGATTACTTAATAACGCCACAAAGCATTCTAGCACCGCCACCGCCAAGTGCTTTTGGGTTGTCGCTGTGATTATCACCACCAACATGAACCATTAATGAGTGACCTTTTAGCTCGTCAAGATTTTTTATCTTTGGGGCTAGTACTGGATAGTTCGCATTGCCCTCAGTATCTACGTAAAGTGCTGGCAAATCGCCTTTGTGACCCTTGTCGTCCCATGCAAAAGAGTGCATCTTTGTGCCAGCTGGATCCCAGTGACCGCCTGCTTTCATGCCAAGGCCTTTTTCAGTCGCACCACAGTCAGCATTTTCATGGATGTGAAAGCCGTGTAGTCCTGCAGTAAGTCCTTTTAAATTTGGAAAAAATGCAACGCCGTAGTTTGTCTTAACAGCTACTACTTTGCCGACACTCTTATCGCCTTTCTCGCTTAGCTCATTAACAGGTATAACTAGATGTTCACCAGATTTTGCATCAAAGTGATGACCTTCATGAGCAAAAAGCAAAGTTCCTAAAACTGCACTTAGTAAAACGATTTTTTTCATACAAGCTCCTTGTGGATAAAATTGTATGGCAAGTCTACCCTAAATTTAAAAATTTAGCAATAATTTTTATTGATTAAGATTTTTTATGATAGTTTCTAACTCTTTACTCTGCCCTATTCTATAAAGCGCAAAGTCGTATTTTATCGGGTCTAGCTCATCAAATTCTCTAAGTTTTTTTGTAAGATCCATGACTGCTTTGAAATCGTAGCTCTTTCTATTTATAAGTCCTAAATTTAAAGAAACTCTATGTGTATGAACATCAAGCGGTATCAAAAGCTTATCTTTTGGCAAATTTTTAAATAATCCAAGGTCGATGTCGCTATCTCGCACCATCCAGCGAAGATACATATTGTAGCGTTTATATGGGCTTTGTGGCTCCCTCTCAAAACTCTTACCAAAGAAAAACTCATATCCGTCAGAGCGGTAAGAATTTAGCTTATATATAAATTTGATAAGTTCATTTATGCCATCTATCATCTCGCCATTTTTTGCTAGACCTTGGCGTAAAATTTCCTCTATCTCGCCCTCATTTTTAAGACGTGAGAGAGTGATAAAAATTTCTCTCACATCATTTTCATTTTGAAAGCGGTATTTGAAATTTGATAAATTTTTCTTGATATTTTGCTCGCTCTCATCAAGCAAACCAAAATCAAGTAAATTTAGAAATTTCACTATCATTTTTGCGTTACCATAAGCAAATAATGCACAAATGAGCGCTATGTTTGGCTCTTTAAATTTAGTAGCTACTTGAAGTGGATCTGGGGCTTCAAACAGCCCCAAATTTGTATTTTTGCTAAGTACGTGCGAGTCTAAAAGGCTCTTTAGCTCACTCATTGTTTTAGCGAAAGAAGCGTGTCAAGCATTTGATCAACTGTCGTGATGATCTTTGCCGCTGCGCCGTAACTTGCTTGAAAGCGGATCAAATTCGTAAGCTCTTCATTGGTATCTACGCCACTTGTTGATTGAAATTCCTCTTCAGCTGTCTTTTGCAAAGATGTATTTGTATCGTGGATCGTATTATTCGCCTCTGTATCACTCGCCATGTCAGTCGTAAGATAGCGGTAATATCCCTCGATCGTCTCATCTCTATCAAGCGCTATGCCACTTGAGTAAAAGGTCTGCTTTTGATACTGAAGCTGGATCATTTTATTAGCAACTTCATTATTTCCGATAACTGGCTTTGAGTAGGCACGAAGCTTTGTGTGGTCTTGGGTAAAATTTTGATTTATGCCGATACTATTTGAGTCAGTACCTGAAAAAAATCTATTTATGCCAACAGCACCTGGGAAATTTGTGCCGTGATCGACTATCGATATGCTATAAAGCCCTTGAGCTTGTTTTGGAATGAGAGAAAATGTGCCTTTTTTAGTATTTTTATCATAAAAATATGACGCCTCAAAAAAGTCATCAACGTCATTTAGCATATTATTATCTTTATTGTCATCTGAGTTTGAGTTAAAGTCTTTGACGATAGAGTTGCCATATCTTGTATCATTCATCGTCGTCGTACCATTTACATTTATAGTTTTTCTGGCCACGACATTGCCTTTGTTATCATAAACAATAGCTTCAAAACTTCCGTTTCTTATACTATTATCATGATTCATCAATGTCTTATCGCCTTCTAAATAACTTATCGGATCTGAGTTAGAAATTTCAACTGCGGATTCGGCATAGATATTATTTGTACTTGTTATCAAGGTTTTACTAAATGTATTTAAATTATCAATGTATTTTTGGATCGTTCCGTCGCTAAATTTATCATTATCTGGCTCGTAGTTTCGGCCCCTAAGATCAAGTGCGGCTCCGATTTTACCGCCTGTAATCTTTTCTTCCATTGGGATTCTTCTGCCATCTTCTCTTTCATAATAAATTTTTGTATATCGTCCACTTTCAGTTGAACTCATAGAAATTTCATGAAAATTTACACCATCAACGATACTTACACCGCCAATATTTAGATTGTAGTATTTTCCTTGATCTGTTATTCCTGTATCTACCCTAGAATTGCTCTTTAGATCGCTTTTATAAACTGCTGTATTTACCAGCTTTGACATAGCAAGCTCAAGCTCATCACGTTTATCACGAAGATCATTTGCATTTATTTTTATACCAGCGTCTGCGCCTGATTCTATTCTTTGGATTTGCTTATTAATATTTGCTATTTGTCTGCCTAGCGAATTTATCTCATTTATATTTATTTTTATTGTTTCATCAATCTTTTCATGCATATCATAAAGCATCTTTGATGAGCGGTTGATACTTGCGGTCAATACACTTGCTTTATTTATCAAATTTACTTTCTGAGCACCAGCATTAGGGTTTGAAGCAAAGTTATTCCACGCGGAAAAATACTCCTGAATGTCCTTTACCATTCCATTATCTTTTAGATCAGGAAAATATTTTGTAGCTTCTTGCAAAATTCTTTGTTTATAGGCTGTATTTTCTAAATTTGACGATGAATATTTTAGTCTTGAGTAGGCAAACTCATCATGAAGCCTTGTTATAGTATCTACTTGTGTGCCTGTGCCAACTCCACCAGGGACTGTATTCATCGCTGGAGATGCGGATTGGACAACACGCTGCCTTGTATAGTAGTTGCTATCGGCGTTTGCGATATTATTTCCGGTTGTACTTATTTGAAGCTGGGCTGCATTTAGTCCTGAAACACCCGTGCCTAATGACATAAAGATATTAGCCATTTTTTAAACCCTTGATTTATAAAAATTATTATCTATGCTATTTCCATCTTGGCCGTATTCACTTGCTTTAGTTCCAAAAATTTTTTCATTAAGTGAGTCAAAAAATTCTTTAACAGCAACAACATGTCTTGCATATTCTTTATTGACTTTATGTAAATTTTCAAGCTTTGAACGCATAAGAACAAGCTTTGACTTCACTTCATCGTCTAAAACACTAGCAAGTGTAGTCGTACCGCTCTCTTTTGATACCTTTAAAAGCTCTTTATCTAGTGCTCTTTTGGTATCTTCAAATGCACGAACTAAGGCATTTTTTTTCTTTACACTCTCATCAACACTTGAGTGCTTAGCCTCTTTTATATTTGCGATATCTTGTATAGTTAAATTTATAAGCTCATCAAGCTCGCCTATAGCCTCGTCCAAAAGCTTTTTTATCATTTAAATTCCTTAATTACAGCAACGCATCAGCCATAGCCCTAGCCGTTTTTGAGATATCAACCTGATAAGTGCCATTTGCTATGGCATCAGCTATCTCTTTTAGCTTTACGTTTTCGTTTGTTCTTACTTCTTTACTCTGAGTTTCGACCTTGGCATCGCTATTTTTATTTAGCGTATTTGCCTGAAAATTTGGTCTTTGATTCAAAGGCCTTATCATATTCATACCTCTTAAAATAAAATGTTTATATCACTACATCGGCAGAATATAAATTTACTTAAGAGTCTCTCTTTAAAAAATCGTACAAAAGTTCTGAAAAACCAAGATTTCCGCTCAATGCTTTACTCATTGCATCGTTATACATTGATCTATATATGTCGCTACCAGCAGCCTTTGGATATAGCGAGTTGTGCTCGTCTTCTTTTAAAGCTATGTCAAGCACAGCCTTTACCATATATGCCTCAAATGCATCGGTTTGCTCTTTTAAAAGCGCGTCTTGCTTAGCATTTGCATTTTTTATCTTATTTGCTGAAATTTCATTGTATGAATTTAGTGCTAATGTATTGTCTATTTGCATTATATTATCTCCAAATCAACTTGTATCGCACCAACTCGTTTTAAATTTTCAAGTATCGATATGATATCGCTTGGTGTTGCCCCAAGCTTATTTAAAGCTCTTGTTACGTTTGCAACGGTTGTTTTTTCACCTGAAATTTTAAGTAAATTTTGGCTAGGTGCGACCGACGTATCGCTTCCTATATTTACATCATTTTGCGCTGCTTCGTCATAGCTATTTGGCTCTATTTTTATTGTTATTGCACCATGCGTTAAGACAACTGGGCTAACTACGGCATTTATGCCACTTACTATCGTGCCAGTTCTTTCATCAACCACTATCTTTTCATCTGGCTTATACTCTACATCAAGATCAAGCACAGCGCTTGCAAGCTCGATAATACTAACATCATCTGGCTTTTTAACGATAACCGTTCTTGGATCGATCGCCTTTGCGGCATCATCAGAGATATTTGCATTTATAGCATTTTGGATATCAAGAGCGGTTTTAAAATTTGTATCTTTTAGGCTTAGTCTTATGCTATCTTGATTGTAAATATCGTAAGTCACTTCTCGTTCAACCAAAGCTCCATTTAGGATAGAGCCAACGGTTGGGTGGTTGCCACCTGATCTACCCACACTTTTACCACCGATGCTTAAAGCACCCTGAGCCAAAGCATAAATATCACCATCAACGCCTTTTAGTGGCGTCATGAGAAGAGTACCACCTTGCAAACTTTTTGCATCGCCAATAGATGAGATCACGACGTCAAGCTTGTCGCCATGCCTAGCAAATGCAGGAAGCTTAGCTGTTACCATAACAGCAGCTGCATTTTTTGACTTGATATCATCTGGGTTTATCTTTACGTTTACACCTTGAAGCATGTTTGATAGAGACTGTATCGTAAATTTTGACGTTGAGCCATCACCTGTGCCGTTTAGTCCGACAACTAGGCCGTAGCCTATTAGCTGGTTATCTCTTACGCCAACTATGCTTGCAAGCTCTTTTATCTGCGTAGCAAAAGCTGAAGTAGCTATCACAGAAGCTGCTACAAAAGATAAAAATTTTTTCATATTTTTTCCTAAAATTTAGCTATTTTAGGTTTTTAAAGCAAAAGATGTTCCAAATTTTTATAAGTTATTGGAAGTAAGAGAGTGAAGTAGCTCCAAATTTTTTAAATTTTACAAGCTTATATGTAGAAATTTCATCGCTAAATTTAAAGTCGCTGTTGTGCTCAAAAACTATCATATAAATTTTCTCTTTTTTTAGCTGTGAGATTAAATTTAGAAGTTTTTCGTAGATATCATCAAAGCCAGCTCTTATGTCAAATGGCGGATCAAGGTAGAGCAACACCTTGCCACTTTGAGAATTTACAAGATCAGGCAAGACAGAAAATGTATCGCCATTTATAGCCTTTAAATTTGTAACTCCAAGGCTTGCAAGGTTGCTTTGCGTGATCTTAAAAGCGGCTCTATCTTTTTCGATAGCGATAGCTTCACGCGCTCCGTTGCTAACGGCCTCGCTTGCCATCACGCCACTTCCACCAAAACCCTCTATAAATGTAAGTGAGTAAATTTCATCTCTAATGACGTTAAAAAAAGACTCTTTTACGATGCTTTTTGTGCTTCTAGTCGTGCTTAGGCTTGGCAGCTCAAGCCTTTTACCTTTAAATTTACCACTTGAGATTTTAGTGTAAAGCTTCACTGATTTGCCCTTAAAATTTCAAGCAGATCGGCTTTAAATTTATCTATCAAAAGTGAAATTTTCTCTTCTAAGCCCTTTTCATTTTTAGCTTCATTTAGCTCATTTGCTTTTGAAATTTGTATAGCTGAGTAAAATTCTTCAAGCGTATCAAGAAGTGTTGTTTTGGTAAAAGGATGAGAAAGATGAGCATTTTTTCCTATTATAAATAGTGGTTTTTTTGTCGCAATCTCGCGGTCACTCACTACAAAATCACAATCCTTATGATGAGCAGCCAAATTTCCACAAAAAAGTAGCAGTGTCTTTTGAAGTAAAATACACTCGCACTCAAATGAAATTTTCATATCTCTTCCTATAAATTTTTGCTCGATTTTAGCCTAAATAATCAAAAATTTGTATAAACACTAAAGGATTTTAAAATTTTACCGATGTAGAAGCTAACGTAAGTTTTAAGGAGTAAAACTATGGAAATCTTTAAGGCAGCAGCAAATCAGGTACTAGATACGAGCATGAGCACATCTGCTCAACGTCAAATAGATAGCAGACCTATCGAGCATTCTGATGTTAAATTAAGTGCTGATAAAAACAATGAAACAAAAGACATTAACGAGCTAGACGGACTTAGCAACGAAGAGCTTGCCAAAAGAACAAGAGAGGTCACTGACAGACTAAACTATCAAATGCAGCAGCTCGATACTAATGTAAGGTTTGCTTACAATGAGAAGCTAAATTTAATGGTTGTGCAAGTAAAAGATGCTAAAACTGGCGAAGAGATAACACAACTTCCAAGTAAGGAAGCTATAAGAATAAGCGAGTATTTCAAAGAAAGTATTGGAATACTTTTTGACAAGGAGAGTTAAAAATGGCAGTAGGTAACGTAACAAATTTAGGCATCGGCACAAAAAATAGCGGACTGAATGACGATCTTATCAAAAAGCTAAAAGAAGCAGACGAAGCAGGACAGATCAAACCTTTAACAAAAAGGCTAGAAAGAAATGACCTAAAGCAAAAAGACCTTGCAGCGCTAAAAACTCTAGTTAGCAACGTAAACGTAAGTGGCAAAACACTTGGTGGAGAGGCACTTTATCTAAAAAGAACTACAAATAATGCTGGCAAAAGCGTAACAGCCTCAGCGGCAAATGGCGTTAGCGTACAAAATTTTAGTATCGATGTGCAAAAACTTGCTCAAAAAGATACATTTCAAAGCTCAAATTTCAAAAACGCTTCAAACTTAGTAGGTGCAACAAATAACGGCTCTTTTGACGTTGAGATCGATGGACAAAAATTTTCTATTAGCGTAACTAGATCAACCACATATCAAGATATTGTAGACAAGATAAATGATATTAGTCGTGGTAAATTGCAAGCTAGAATTTTAAATGTTGGCGGAGATAAGCCAAATCAAATCATGCTTCAATCAGGCAACACTGGTGCAACACAGACTATTAAATTTTCAAATGATACGGCTGGCGTTTTAGATAAGCTTGGCTGGGATAGTACGCAGTTTCAAGATAAAGATGCAAATGGCACTCTGCTAACAAATCCTGATGGCACACCAAAGATGACATCAAATTTTGAAAAGAATAGAATTTTAAAGGCACAAGATGCGGAATTTACATATAACGGAGTAAATGTAAAAAGAAGCAAAAATACCTTCAACGACTTAAGGCCGGGAATTTCTATTACATTAAATGAAACCGGCAAAACAAACGTAAGCGTCTCTCAGGATACAAAAGAGGTAATAAAAGCGGTTGAAGAATTTATCAAAGACTACAACCTAATGACTATGAACCTTGGTATAGCCACAAAATATGACGAGGAAAAGGGAGCTGGCACTTTCCAAGGCGTTAGCGAAATTTCAAGCTTAAGATCAAACATTGGTCGTCTTGTAAATGGACAAGATAGCGAAGGCAAAGCATTAAGCAAATATGGCATAGTGCCTGATAAAGACGGACAACTTCAGCTTGATCTAAATAAACTAAATGCAGCTCTTAGCAAAGATCCTGAAGAGATTCAGAAATTTTTCATGGGATCAAATAAGATCGAGCCGATAAGTTATATGGGAGCATCGACTGTTAGCGCTGGAGCACTGGACATAAAAGCTGGTGATCTTACGATAAACGGTAAGTCAGTTACATTCTCAACTACTGCCACAGCCACAGCCGAAGAGAATGCGCTAAAGCTTCAACAAGCCATAAATGACGCTGGTATAACTGGAGTTACAGCTAGTCTTGATAAGAGTGGCAAAAGAATCGTCTTAAAAAGAAGCGATGGTGAAAATATCGAGGTAAAAGGCAAAAATTCAGCCTTAACAGCTCTAGGTATGAATGAAGCTACTATAAATCCAGTAACCAAAAAGACAGATGGGCTATTTACAAAGCTAGCTAAAATGCTTGATGGTGTCGTTGGTAAAAGTGGTACGATGGTTGCTATGCAAAATCAGTTAAAAGATGAAAATGAGTCGATCACTAAAAACAAAGAGAGCACACAAAAGCTTTTAGATGAGAAATACACAACAATGCAAGAGCGTTTTATCAAGTATAACGCTATCATCGCGAGTTTAGAAAATCAGTTCTCAACACTAAAATCAATGATCGATGCAGAGATAAATAGCAGAAAATAAGAGAGAAAGATGAATCAAAGTGCATATAGTGCATACGCACAGTCTAGTTTTGGGGGCATTGAGTCCCCAACTAAATTAATAGAAATGCTTTATGACGGAATTTTAAAATTTATATTTCGTACCAAAAAGGCTATAGAAGCTGGAGATATAGAAAAAAAAGTTTATTATATAAATAGGACAAACGCTATTTTTGTTGAGCTTTTAAATTCACTTGATTATTCTCAAGGCGACGTAGCCCACTATCTTAGCGGCCTTTATACAAGACAGATGCAGCTTCTTGCTATGGCAAATATACAAAACGATATCGCAGCTTTAAATGAAGTAACAAATGTTGTAAAGCAACTATCTGAAGCATGGAGAGAGGTAACTTCAGGTGAATAGTTGGATCAATGAATTTAAATTAGCATTGATAAACGAAGATACAGGCAAGATAGCTGCTTTATCAGAAAATTTTAGTGAGGATATGTTTACAAGCCTAGCTCTAGCGCAAGAAGCACAAGCACTTATTGGCGGTGCAATAGAGCTTTTAAAAAACAAGTCTTCGCACATCCAAAATGAGCTTATAAAACTACAAAAAGCTCAAAAATACGTAACAAACTAATCAATTTTTATAAATTTAAAGGCACGGCGTTAAGCCGAGTTCTGTCTTGAGCGATCATTTATCTACGCTTGCTTTTACAAACAAGCTCTAGCGAAGGGTTTTAATATAAGACCAAAACCATCCCTTCTTGCTGCAGGTTGGGTTTATATGGCCACGCAAGTTACCAAGCGTGCCGGTGGGCTCTTACTCCGCCGTTTCACCTTTACCGCCGAAGCGGAAGTCTACTTTCTGTTACACTATCCCTTAGGTTTCCCTAGCCATCCGTTAGATGGAACCTTGTCTTATTGCAGCTCGGACTTTCCTCTTTTGTAAAAACAAAAGCGATCGCTTACCGTGCCAGAGCGAAATTATAGCGGCTTTGGCTTAAATTTCTAGCTTTTAAAACTTTAAACTTTATGTTTTTTATTTAAAAATAAATAGAGCACTTTGAGTAAATATTTAGCGCAAAGAACGTATAAAATTTTATCTCAAAGCGCGATAAATTCAGCATTATTTATAGGTCGTAAATCGTACAAGTTCCCAAATTTCTCCATTATCTCGTGCGTGGCCTGCGTAAAAGGCTCGCAGCCAAAGTGCGGCACGACGCAA
The DNA here is from genome assembly GCF_003048535.1 of Campylobacter concisus. Lineage (NCBI taxonomy): Bacteria > Pseudomonadati > Campylobacterota > Epsilonproteobacteria > Campylobacterales > Campylobacteraceae > Campylobacter > Campylobacter concisus. The sequence continues at coordinate 90,830 of NZ_PIRQ01000008.1, forward strand.
AAATCAACCAAATTTAACCCCGTAAAATCGCTCGTTTTTACGCTATTTTCATCCATTAGCGTAGCATATTTCGTATCCGGAGCCGCCGCGATCGCTCCCGCCGACTCACCGACGTAAATTTTGCCCGCTTTGACTGCATTTTTTATAGCTTGCCAGACGCGCGATTTTCGCAGCTCGTTAAGCAGATAAAATGTATTTCCGCCGCTTATATAAATGATGTCGCACTGACTAATGGCAGATAAAATTTCATCGTTGCAAAATAGCTCATCTTTCTCAGATACTGGCACAGCTAAACTCTGGGCGCAAGAGACGTCAAGGTGTCTTAGCTTCGAACCAAAATTTTCTAAAATTTCCACCGCTTCATCTACATAAAAATTTACCTCTTCAAATTTTGCTGCCGTATCAATAAAAACAACGTGCTTGCCTTGAAAATCTATCACTTCATTAATTTTGCTCGCAACCTCCGCAAAATAAGAGCAAAGAAAAATATTTGCCATTTTTAATCCTTTTAAAATATAAATTTGCAAACCCATTATATCCAAACGAGCTTAGAAACACTTGTGTTTCGCGTCGCCAGCGCATCTTGCTTTACGGGTAAAATTTAGCGATTTTAGGATAAGGATCTTGGCGCAAAAATTTGATAAATTTAGCCACAAATTTAAATTTAAAACAATAAAGTAAAGTATTTTTGTACCGCTTGGCTCACAGCTTTTAAAGAGCGTCAGGCGAGGTGAATTTTGATTTGTGAAATTTAAACTTAAAAGTTAAGGCGAAGTTTTGCGAGATGGTTTTAAGTGTTTTCTGTGTCACTATGCTCGTAGCTAAACAAAAGAAATAAATTTCGTCCCAAGATAAGGTATACAGCCTATCGCGGAGCAAAATTTATACTCTGCTTACACTTGCGAGCATAGATGCAAAAATCATTTAAAAGCGCTCGCAAGACGAGTCGCCGCCCTACTCAAAGATATTTTTATGCAAGATTTCTTCTAGCACAACAGTCGCGTAGCTACCTTTTTGCAGTGTGAAATTTATCGTAAAGTGCGCCTTTTCCTCGTTGTATTTATAGCCCGCATCCTCCAAATAACACCACGCAAAGCGCCTAGAACCCGTCATTTTAGCTTTGTATTCATTTGCTTGCGCGAAAATTTGATCCTCGACCATTCTCGCCGAGCCCTGCGCCTCATACGCCTTCGCACCCGCTATCAGCCCGCAGCTAGTGATATCTCTATCGTCAAAGCGCGCGCCCTCCGCGTCCAAATCCTCGCACAAAAAACATTTGCCGTGAGGGTAGTGGCCCAAAACTTCGCCCTCTATCAGTTTAAAAAATCTCTTTTGCGATTTTAAATTTTTCAAAATCGCGTTATCAAGATACGGGTAAATTTGAGCTAGCTCTCCTAGGCTAAAATCCTGTGCAAACCTCGAAATCTCCACGCGTTTGCTAAGCCAACGGTTAAAAAGATCGCTCTGATATGCCGAGATCAAAAAGTCATTTAGCTTTACATTTTTACTCTTTTTGCCGTTTATCGTCCCGTCTTTAAGTAGCTCAAGCCCAGTTTCGGCATTGTCGCCAAATTTACCAAAACGCTGATAGCCAAAATAGTTTGCATAGCCCATTTTATTGATACTAACAAATGCTTGCTCTAGCTTTTTGGCATTACTTGGTAGCACCTTTTTTAAGCGGATAAAAAAGCTATTTCCCTTTAGATGTCCGATGCGAAGCTTATTTTTATGCACATTTAGGCTTAAAATTTTCATCTTTTCGTGGCTAAAGTTTGCAAGTACGCTCTCAAATTTACGCGGCATCGAGATAAACTGCGTCGTCATGCCCTGTTTGTCTTTTAGTCCCGCATAGCCAAAGTCGCGCATTTTAGCTCCTGTAACCTCGCTTAAGACATGCAAAGCCTCCTGCGTCGTCATATCTTTTTTAGAAATTTCAACGATCAAGTGCTCGCCATCCCCGCTAAACTCGTAAAGTGGTATCTCACGCACGACAAAATCATCTGAATTTTTAGAAAAATAGGCCTCAATAGGTGCATGAGTGAGTGCGTAAAGAGGCTTAAAAGTGGTGGTTTCTTGCATTTTGTTTTAACCTTTTATTTGAAATTTTTGCAAAGATATTAATCTTTGTCCGTATTTTTGCGGCGATCCTTTTGATGGCATTTAAATTTTTAGGACTAAAAGTAAATAAAATTTCATACTCTTCACCGCTACTAAGCTCAAATTTACTTAGTTTTTTTGTAAATTTAGCACCCTTTTTGCTAGTCTTTAAAAGCTTAGCAAGATCGGCATTTAGCCCATCTGAGATATCCATAGCGGAGTTTATAAGATGAGCTGCTTTGTAGAAAAATTTATCTCTTAAAATAGGCTTTTTAAATCGTGAGTTTTTTGAAATTTGAGCTAGCCTTAGAAGCGAATTTAGCCCCTTTTTGCTACCTCCAAGCTCGCCAGTAAAAGCCACTAGATCGCCAAATCTCGCATTTTTTCTAAGCACAGCTTTGCCATTTAGCTCGCCAATTACACTAACGCTTATATTTAAAATTTTGCTACTTATCGTGTCACCACCGATTATCTTTACGCCAAACTCCTCGCAAGCTCTGTTTATGCCGCCACTTAGCTCTTTGATTTGCTGCGGCGAGAAATTCTTTGGCAAGCTAAGTCCAAGAAGCGCAAATTTTGGCCTAGCATTCATCACGATCGTATCTGAAAAATTTACGATCATCGCCTTGTAGCCGATCTCTTCAAGGCTTAGCCAGCCATGCTTAAAGTGCGAATTTTCAGCAAAAATATCCTTGCTAAAGACCTGCTTGCCAAGCACAGCCGCATCATCGCCAATATAAGCGTTACCAAAGCATTCAATCGTGAAATTTTCTTTATCCATCTGGCCATTATAATGAAACTCCTTTTAATTTTAGGATAAAATAAGCCAAAAAAGGAGCCAAATGCAAAAAATAGAAATTTTTAGATTTAATGCAAAAAAGGATATTTTGTCGTATTTTAAACCATATTTTTTAGAAATTTTAAGTTACGCAAACCTTGACGAGCTATTTTTGCATATTAAAAAGATTGATCCGTATTTTCAGCCAACAACCGGCTTTGTGAAAGTAAATGATGTCGTAGTGAGCACTGCTGAACCATTAGTAAATTTATATGAGAAATTTACAGGCGAACTTGTGATTTCGCCACTTGATGAAAAAAGAGCGGTTTTAGATCTTGAGATAAATAATGACGATTTTTGGGAGAAATTTAAGCCATTTGATAAATTTTGTGATCGAGCAGACAAAGAATTTTATGCGAGCTTAAAGTCATATTTTTATGCTGATTTTGTGAGAGAATACGAGCCAAATTTTATAGGTGCAGCGGCCATCATACTAGCTCATCATCTTTATAAAAAAGAAAAAAATGATGAGATCATGAGGTTTATCAACAATAAAAATGGTATTTTGATAGCTTGTAAGATTGATGATTTTATCTTTAGTGGAAGCGAAATTTATACCGAAGCGATTAGGTTTTTTAAAGAAATTTTAGGGATAAAAGAGGATGAAACCTCAAAAAATGAGCTTGAAAAGATAAAGAGCTTGGATAAATTTAAAGAGTTTAAAATAGCCGTAAGCGATAAAATCCCTGCAAATTTAGATAAATTTAGAGCAAATTTTATAAATCTAAACATAAAATTTCCTTGTGGATTTGAGCTTTTAAAAGTCAACGAAAAGCTTGCATTTGCACTTGTAAGCAAGACCATTTTTAATGCGTTTGATAGCGGGGCTGATTTTTTACTAGCTAGCAATGAGGCTGAGTTTTATATGTTTGACACGCTTTCAAAAAAGCTTGAAAAATTTGCAAACAGAAGTTTGCAGGATTTTTATATTTTAAGAGTTAGCGAACTGATCGAGCTTGAAAATGGCAAAATTCCAGCAAGCCTAAAAGAGCATACGCTAAAAGCAAATCTAGTCTAACCTAAAAATTTATTTTTGCAAAGTTGCATTTTGCTCACTTAAGGCTTCTTCTTTTTCGTCTTCTTGTCTTATCTCATCGTACCTTGCTTTGGCGTTTTCATAAACACCAACTGGTAGGCTTATGTTTAAATCGTCCCTTAAGCTCATCACATCATCACAAGCATTTTGGTAGCCAAGGTCGCAACTTTTCATATAATAACTCACGCCAAGCTCGATATTTGAGTGTTTTTTTAGATCACTATCCATTTGCTCATTTATCTCTTCATTTACAAACATATCACCCAAAGCCTCGCACGAAAGCACATCTTTTTGCTCACAGCCATCATAGAAAATTTCATACGCAGTTGCGTAATCTCCGGCATTTAGCGCCTCAATGCCTCTGTCATAATCATCAATATCAAAGCCAAATGCTAAATTTAAAGCTAGGATTAAAAAAACTATCTTTTTCATATAAAGCTCGGTGCGTCGTTTGAAAATAGTATGAGATCGCCGGCACGCGTATTTTGAGCTAGAATTTCTTGCATTTTATTTTTATCCTTTAAGATGATGATCTTTGGCTTTACGATGTACTTTAGTAAAACTTCGGCGTTTAGCGAGCTTGTGATGATAACAAGGTCAAAAATTTCATTTATCACCTTGGCTAAATTTGCATTTTGCTCTGCATCGCTCTCGACGATACCAGGTGTTAGCAGCACTTTTCTGCCAGCGTAGGTGCTTACAAGCTCGTAGCTTGCACTCATGCCTGAGAAATTTCCATTAAAGCTATCATCAATTATCAGCTTGCCACCAGCCTCGATCTTGCTTAGGCGGTGCTCTACGTTTTTCATCTTAGATAGCGCTCTATCTACCGCCTCATCGCCCATTTTTAGGTATTTTGCCACCTTGATGCAAACGGCTAAATTTGTAGCGTTAAATTTGCCAAGTAGCGGCGAGGCGTAACTCTTGTCACCAAGCGTAAACGAAATTCCATCTAAATTTGCATTTATATCTTTTAGACTTTCATCATAAATTTCTATATTTTGGCTTGGCTCTTTTTTTGTCGAACTATGTAAAAATGCCATCTGCAAACGAGTGCTTTGAAGTGCTTCAAGCTTGGTAGAGCGGATATTATCAAGCGTTTTAAAATACTCAATGTGTTGCGCGCCGATCTCACCTACGATGACGATTTGCGGGTTTAGAATTTTTGTGATTTCTAAAATGTCGCCCTTTAGCCTAGCACCTGCCTCAGCGATGTAAATTTGCGTTTGCTCGCTTAAGTTTTCATTGATATCTTTGATGATGCCAGCCATTGTATTTACGCTGCGAGGCGTCTTGTAGCAGACGAAGCTATCTTTTAAAATTTCAAAGAGGAAATTTTTGATGCTAGTTTTGCCGTAGCTTGCGGTGATTAGGATTATCTTTAGCTCTTTGTTTGCGCCGAGTTTTTTAAGCGCCTTGTTTTTAAATCCTTGAAATTTTATCTTTTCTAAAATTTCACTAAAAAATAGGCTCACAACCAAGACAAAAAGTGGCATCGGAGCCAAAAACGCCTTGTGGATGATAAAATTTAAAGCGTAGTTTAAGATGATAGCGCAAGCAAGGATCACAAAAAAGTGCTTGATCCTGGCGGTAAAGACTAGCTTTTTATCAAGTTTTTTGTGCCAAAGATAAAGAGCTGGCAAAAGAGCAAAGTAAAAATAGATAAAAAACCACTTGCCAGTCGTGTAAAAAAGCACCAACGGCACAATAAAGAAAAAGACGTGCCAAGCGGGCTTTGTGAAGTGAAAGAGTACGCGCTCAGGCCTATATGAAAACCACTGAAAGCAAGTGATCACATAAAAAGCAAGCGCAAAGATAAATAAAACTGTGCTTATGTTTAAAAATATACTCATCTTATCTCCTCGATCCCGCTCTCATCGTCGTCTAGCACGACATTTTTTGCTTCATTTGGCTCAAATTTTATCCCTTTTTCTATCTCGTCACTTATAAATTTAGCGTGGAGCAAAAAGAAAAAATGATCGCCACTAAGCGGGAAAAATGAGCTATTTTTGATAAATCTATCTATGCTCTCGCCGCTTGTTATAGGTGTTGCCTTGTCATTTTCTCCCCAAAATATAAAAGCCTTGCCGCTAAAGCTGGCAAAATACTTCGTAAAATCCTCATCAACGACGTTTTTTAGGGTCTCATACATCACTCTGCTCATGCCGCTCACATCTTTTGTGGCAAAGAGTTTGTAAAATTTACCAAAGCCAAATATCTTTAAAATTTTAAAAATTGCTATCTTTGCTCGCACGATAAATGGCTTTTTGACGACTATACCAGCAGAGCTTAAAAGCACTAGATATGGTGGTTTTAGAAGCGTTGCTACCTTGCCGCCAAAGCTATGACCTACGATGATATCTGGCTTTATGCCAAGCTCACCACAGAAATTTTCAACGATTTTTGCATAATCACTTGTTTTTAACGGATCAATAATAGAGCTTTTACCAAAGCCTGGCATATCGATATAAACGTGGCACAGTTCGCTCAAATATGAGCCAAATGCCTTTTTCATTATCTCTTTATTAGCGCCCCAGCCGTGCAAGAAAAGCACTATTTTTTTGCATTTTGGATTTACTACTTCGTAGCTGATCTCATACTCGTCTGAGCCGTATTTTACCGTCCTACTCGCCATCGTTCTCTCTTTTTTTTGCAGCATAAATGCTCTCAAGCACGCTCACTGCTTCGCAAAGACGCTCATACTCTTCCATATTTAAAAGTACAGCTTCAAATTTATTATTTTTAACAATGACCGCTCTTTTTAATTCATTAGCTCCCACGCGAGAGAGCACTGAACTAAAATTTCTAACCACTTCAGTTGCCGTATAAATTTCGTCTTTTGTAAAAGTTACCATTGTCGCTCTTTGTGTAAAATTTTACGTAAAATATCACAAACTACTTTATAATCTACTAAATGGTCTAAATTTTCCCGCGACCTTTTACTGAAGTGATCGAGTTTATAAAGCTATAATCGATCTTTATATTACGCTCTCTTGGAAGTGAGTTTGCAAGAGCATTTAAAGTGCTCTCAAAATCCTCAAATAGATAGTTTGCAAGGCTTCCTGGGTTTGGATTTATCTCATTTAGATAGACCTCATCATCTATCACAAAAAAGTCGCATCTAATGATCGCTCCATCAAATCCACAATCATAAATTTTTGAAAAGTTAAATTTAAGCTTTTGTTTTAGCTCCTCAGAAATTTCAGCCTCTTTCACCTTGTTTTCATTTGAAAAGCTAAGATACTTTTGCTCATAGTCAAGAAATTCTTTCTTTTTTGGCTCTTCGATGATAGAAAATTTTATCTTTCCATCTATCTTACAGCCTGCGAGGTTATACTCTTTTACCCCCTTTATAAAAGGCTCGACAAGCACATCTTTATCAAACTCAAATGCTACGTCTTTTGCATAAGCTAGCTCACTGGCGTCATGCACTATGTTTACACCGATGCTGCTTCCAAGTCTTGCTGGCTTTAAGATAATAGGATAGTGAAATTTTGGCTGGCTCTCACGAGTTAGCATCTCATAGTCAAGCGCCTTTACACCAGCTTTTTGCGCTAGAAATTTAGTAAGCTCTTTGTTGTAGCTAAGTGCGCTTGCTTCAAGCCTTGGACCTATATATTTTATGCCGTAAAAGTCAAAAAGTGCTGCTATCTTGCCATCTTCGCCATCCATGCCGTGGATCAAATTTATAATGACATCGCACTCTACTTTTTTATCGCCAAAAAGAGAGTGTATGAAAAATCCGCCTTTAGATAAAATGAGCTTTTTTGAATTTTTGTATTTACCAGAGCTAAAAAAATTTGCTCTCATATCTTTTTGCTCGATAAGATAAAAATCTCTATTTGCGTCGCAAAATATAAATTTTAGCTCTTGTTTTAGGACATTTTTTAAAACTATCGCACTAACTATGCTTATCTCATGTTCATAGCTCTTTGCTCCAAATATCACACCTAAATTCATCTTTTTATCCTTATCCTAATTTCTTTAATGCTTCTTTTATAAGATCACTCGTATTTTCACTCTTGCACTCAGGCAAAATTTTCACTATCTTCTCACGTTTAAAGCCAAGCGCCTCAAGTGCCAAAAGTGCCTCATTTTGATAGCTTGGCACGCTCTCGTCACTTATTAGTTTTGCGTCGCTTAGCTCAGCTATGATGCGTCTAGCAGTCTTTGGTCCGATACCTGGCACACTTTTAAAGGTATCTGCATCGCCGCTTATTATGGCACTTGTAAATGCCTGTGAGCTAAGACTTGAGCAAACTGCCATAGCCGTGCTAGCTCCGATGCCATTTAATTTAATAAGCATCTCAAACATCTTTTGCTCATTTGCATCCAAAAAGCCGTAAAGTAAATTTGCGTCCTCTCTTATGATCTGTGTTATGGCAAGCTCGACTTTTTCGCCCTTGCTAAGCTTGGCTGAGCAAAAAAGCGAAATGAAAATCCCATAACTTACGCCGCTATTTGTCTTAAGTATCACAAATGCGGGATCTTTTTTGCTGACGATACCTTCGATCGCTTTTATCATCCTTTAACCTTTTATTCTTAGAAATTTGTATCTGTGTAGTCTTCTAATTTATTTGACTTTTTGATCTTATACTCAGCCTCATCGCCATCGCCGATCTTCTCCAAAGTAATAGCATGAGCGGTTTCATTTTGCTTTGAGATATAAGTGACATTTTGCGGAGGATCAACGATAACAAATCTAATCTCATTTAATTCAACCCAGTTGCCTCTATTTATCACTTTTGCAGAAAATATTCCATTTTGCATGATCTCAAGCTCATCTTTTAGAGTAGCTAGCAACTCTTTTTTATCTTTAAAAATTTTTAGCAAAGTGTTGTATTCATTGACTAGACCTTGATACTCTTTTAGCTTTTTCATAAAGGTAACTGGCGGTATCACTTTAGCTTTTGAGAGCTCTTCTACCTTTGCTTTTATGGTATAAATCGAGTCTTTATTTTCATTTATGACATTTTTCTTTGTTTCAATATTTTTTAGAAGCGAAGCAAGCTCTGCTTTTGTATATTCGATCTTATTTAATTGCTCTTGCGTAGCCTCAGCACTCTCAGGCATTTTACTGGTATCGATTATAAATTTATTGTCAGTGCCTCTTAGATATCTTACGTCTATTAAGTGTGAAGCTGTGATAGTGCAGTTTGAGCCAAGCGTATTTATTTGGATATTTTGAGCAGTTATAGAGCCACCAACGACGCTATTTATCTTAACTCTTTTTGCTACGATATTTCCGCCTTCTAGCCTATCTATCTCGACATTTTCAGCTTCAACCTTACCGATATGGATAGAAATTTTTGCATTCTTTGCATAAATTTTAGCCTTTTGGTGTGTTTGACCGCCGATTATTACTTCATTTGCTTTAACCATCGCATTTGCGCCGACATTTCCTTTTACCTCTATCTCGTCAGCCTCCACGATGATGCCAGTGCCGATGGCGTCTTTTATAGTATCAGTTTCCCTAACCACCAAAGTCACATTTGTATCAGTACCTGCTTGAATAGAGCCAGTTGTTTTAAAATTTGCTTCATTTATCTCTATACGCTCTTCGATGTCAAATGAGCCATTTTTCTCAACTACATATCCTGATTTTTTAGCGATATATATTATGCTATCGTCATTTTCTACTCTCTCTATATTTTCGCTTATACTTATTTCTTTGCCAGTATCTTCTTTTGGCTTTTCTACTGCTAATAATTTACCTCTCGCATCACGGCCATTTTGCCCCTCGTGAGACTTTTTCTCTTCCATTATCACTTCATCTTGTGCCACGCCAAAAACAAAACCTCTATCAGCGTAATCAATCTTATCTTCCTCTTTTATCGCATCAAGCTTATCTTTGTAGTAGTAAAGTATCTTTGCATCGGTAGCTTTTTTTGGATTTATACCTTGTGTTATGTTTAGTATGTAGTCTTTATCAAGTTCGCCCTTTACATGCACAACTGAGGCGATTTGTTTTAGCTCGTCTTTTAGTTTGCCGATCCTTATACCTATTAAAATTTGAGCTTTCATAAGCTGTTTGGCGATATATTCAAAAAGTTTATCTTCGTAATGCTGTTCGTATTCACAATCTTTTGTAGCTTTTACCTTTGCGACTACTTTTGTAACTGTTGAATTTACACCGATTTCTATCTTTGGAAGCTTTGGTACAGCATTTAGCCTAACATCAAAAAATTCCACGTCATAGACCTGCTCGATCTCTAGTGTCTCGTCAAGATAAAATGCATTATCATCAAAAAAGTCTAAATTTTCTTCAGGGACAAAAACTGGCTCTTCATTATCTTTATTTTTATAATAAGTCAAAATATCTAAAATTTTAAAATCTATAAATTCTACCGGTACGCTGTGTTGCTTGCTTAGTTCTTTAAGCGATATATAAGGCGTTGAAGTTTGAATTTGCGTTGGCGGTAAAAATCTCTCGTTTTCTTGCACGTTCTCGCTCAAAATTGATCCATTTCACATAAAATTTGGCTCTTATTATCGCCAAAATTTTATTAAATTTGGGTTATGTAAGCTTTAAAGCATCTTTTGTTACTATTGCGTTTTCAAATTTAATAGGTGGGCGATGTTTATAAAAGGCTTTTTTTCAAACTCAGTTGGCATAATGACTTCAAGGATTTTAGGGCTTATAAGAGACCTTTTAACAGCTTCCATCCTTGGAGCTGGCATATTTAGCGATCTTTTTTTTATCGCTTTTAAAATACCAAATTTATTTCGCCGCATATTTGGAGAAGGTGCCTTTACACAGGCATTTTTACCAAATTTTACAAATAGCAAGAAAAAAGCGATCTTTCAAGCTGAAATTTTTATCAAATTTCTACTTTTTATAGGCGCATTAACGCTTCTTGTAAATTTATTTACACCCTACTTTATAAAGATCATTGCAAGCGGTTTAAGCGAGCAAAATATCATGGATGCAGTGCCGCTTGTGCGTATAAATTTTTACTACCTAGCCCTTGTTTATATTGTCACTTTCATGGGCGCGCTGCTTCAGTATAAAGGGCACTTTGCCACGACTGCGTTTTCTACTGCACTGCTAAATTTAGCTATGATCGCTTCATTACTTTTGGCTCGTGGCAAGAGCGAGAGCGTGGTCGCACTTTATCTTAGTTTTGGCGTCGTTGCTGGTGGCATCTTGCAGGTTTTAGTGCATCTAGTTGCTATGAAATTTAACGCCTTAAATAAAATTTTTTGGGGCGGTCTAAGCGGATATTTTAAAGGCAAAAAAGCTAGCAGCAAAGGTTTTTTTGTAAATTTTTACCACGGCTTACTTGGCTCAAGTGCGATGCAGATAAGCGCATTTATGGACACTTGGCTAGCTAGCTTTTTGGTAAGCGGCTCGATAAGCTACCTTTTTTATGCAAATAGAATTTTTCAGCTTCCACTTGCCATCTTTGCGATCGCGCTCTCCCAGGCGCTATTTCCAAAGATCACCAGACTTTTAAAGCAAAAAGATGAAACAAACGCCCTAGTTTGGACGAAAAAGAGCTTTTATCTACTCCTTTGCGCCCTGCTAGTAGCCACGATCACAGGCGTCGTGCTAAGCGAGTTTATCATCTGGCTCTTGTTTGAGAGAGGGAATTTCGTAAGGGCAAACACCATTGAATGCGCTAAGGTGCTAAGTGCCTATTTGGTGGGGCTTACTCCATTTGGTCTAGCTAAAATTTTCTCACTTTGGCTCTATGCAAATATGAAGCAAAAAGAGGCAGCCAAAATTTCCATCATCTGTCTTGTTATAAATTTGATCCTAGCTGTCATTTTGATGCAAAAATTTGGAGCTGCCGGCCTTGCATTTGCAAGCTCACTTGGGGGATTTTTACAGCTTGTTTTATACATAAGAGCCTTTGGAGCTAAGAGATTTTTAGCTATAATCGAGCCTAAATTTATAGCCGCTATCGCACTTTTGGCGGTTTTGCTCTATTTTGGTTTAATATTTTTAAAGGATATATTTAATGCGAATTTTTGATACTTCTAAAAGAGAAAAGGTTGAGTTTAGCCCGATAATAGAAGGTGAAGTTAGCATCTATCTGTGCGGACCAACGGTCTATGACGATGCACATTTAGGACACGCAAAGTCAGCCGTTAGCTTTGATCTTTTAAGAAGGGTCTTAAAAGCGCTTGGTTACAAGGTCAAATTTGCAAGAAACTACACCGACATCGACGATAAAATTTTAAATAAAATGGCGCAAACTGGCCAAAGCTTAGAAGAGATCACAAACAAATATATAGCGCATTATGAGAGCGACATGAACGCTTTAAACGTGCTTGATCCAGACTTTAAACCAAAGGCTACGCAGTGCTTGGAGGCGATCATTAGCTACATCAATGTGCTTATGGATAGAGGTGTGGCGTATAAGACGAGTGATGGAATTTACTTTGATACGAGCAAGGATAGTGGATATTTTAGCATTAGCGGTAAGGACAATAACACCGATCTAATCGCGCGCGTGGCTAGTTTTGGCGAGAAAAGAGATGAAAAAGACTTTGTGCTTTGGAAATTTGACGAAAAATGGTATGAAAGCCCATTTGGTAAGGGTCGTCCTGGCTGGCACACCGAGTGCGTGGCGATGATAAGAGAATTTCTAAGTGATAAAGAAAATGATAAATTTGAGATCGACATCCACGCTGGTGGCATCGACCTGCTCTTTCCGCATCACGAAAATGAGGCAAGCCAGTGCAGATGCGCTTATCATAAAAATTTGAGCAAATACTGGATGCATAACGGCTTTATAAAAGTAAATAACGAAAAGATGAGCAAGAGCCTAAATAATAGCTTTTTCGTAAAGGACGCCCTAAAAAATATTCATGGCGAAGTGCTTAGATTTTATCTGCTTACAAGCCATTACAGGGCTCATTTTAATTATTCAGATGAAGACTTAGTGGCTTCAAAAAAGAGGCTTGATAAAATTTACCGCCTTAAAAAAAGAGTTGACGGTGTGCAAGCAGGTGCAATAAATGAGAGCTTTAAAAATGAACTTCTTGAGGCACTAAGTGATGATCTAAACGCTTCAAAAGCGCTTGCAAGTGTTGATGAGTTTGTAAAAACAGCAAACGAAAGGCTTGATAATAGCCCAAAAGATAAAGCCTACAAGGCCGAAGTAGTGGCAAATTTGGAGTTTATAAGTGAAATTTTGGGCATTGCTAGCACAAATTATGTTGAGTATTTTCAGTTTGGCGTAAGTGACGAGCAAAAAGAGCATATCCAAAAACTTCTTGATGAGCGCGCGGTAGCTAAAAAAGAGAGAAATTTTGCAAGAGCTGATGAGATAAGAGATGAGCTAGAAAAGATGAATATTTCCATCATGGATACGCCAAATGGCGCAGTTTGGGAGAGAAATAATGACTAACTTTGGCTTAAAAGATGTACTAAAGCGCTTTGGTCCATATTTTAAAGACTACATTCCACACTTCATCCTAGCCTTCATAGGTATGGGGCTTGCAAGTGGTGGAACAGCGGTCAGTGCGTATCTGGTGGAGCCAGTATTAAATAAAATTTTCGTTGAAAAAAACGAAACATTGCTTTATTTGTTGCCATGTGCGATCATTGCTATTTATCTGTTAAAAAATATAGGCACATTTATGCAGGCTTATTTTACGGCATATATCGGACAAGATACGATTAGAAGATTTCGTGAAAAGATGGTCGAAAATTTACTAAATTTGGACATGAAATTTTTTAATGATTTTAGAACAGGCGAGCTAATAAGCAGAACCACGAACGACATAGAGCGCATAAGATCTATTGTTTCAAGCATCATACCAGAGCTTATTAGGGAGCTTGTAACTATCATAGGTCTGCTTTGTGTAGTCATATATCAAAGCCCTAAATTAGCTTTTTTTGCACTTGTTGTTATGCCATTAGCGATTTATCCGATCTCACGCCTTGCTAAAAAGATGAAAAAAATCTCAAAAAAATCACAAGAAAAGACATCTGATATCACCTCAGCCTTGAGCGAAATTTTTACAAATATCGAGATAATTAAAGCAAATAACGCTCAAAAATACGAGCACTCACGTTTTATTGATGAAAATAATAAATTTTTTAAACTAAATCTTAAAACTGTAAAAATTGAGCAACTAGTAAGCCCGCTAATGGAAACAATTGGCTCAATAGGCGTAGCTGCTGTCATCATAATAGGCGGCAAAGACGTCATCGACGGAAATATAAACATGGGTGCTTTTTTTTCATTTTTAACTGCACTTTTCATGCTCTACACCCCTCTAAAACGTATCGTAAATATATACAATAAAATGCAAGATGCGATCGCTGCGAGCGAGAGAACCTTTTTCTTGATGGATAAAGTAAGCCAGATAAAAGATGGCGAAAAAGTATTAAGTGAAGAGATAAATTTAATTAAATTTAATGATGTCCGCCTAAGCTACGGCGACAAAGAGGTCTTAAAAGGGATAAATTTGGAGGCTCGCAAGTCAGAATTTATAGCCCTGGTTGGCTCAAGCGGTGGCGGAAAAACATCGCTCATGAATCTGCTCATGAGATTTTACGACGTAAATAGCGGAGAAATTTTAATAAATGAGACAAATTTAAAAGATATCAAAATCCACTCACTTCGCCAAAATATCGGACTTGTAACCCAGCGTGTCTATATCTTTAACGATACAATCGCTAAAAACGTAGCTTACGGCAGAGAATTTGACGAAGATGCCATTGTAAACGCTTTAAAAATGGCAAATGCTTACGAGTTTGTGAGTAAGCTTGATGATGGTATTTACACCATTTTAAACGAATTTGGCACAAACCTTTCAGGTGGCCAAAGACAACGCATCGCAATAGCAAGGGCACTTTACCAAAACCCACAAATTCTCATCTTTGACGAGGCTACCTCAGCACTTGATAATGAGAGTGAAAAAGAGATCACAAAGGCTATAAACAACCTCAGAAGCAAAAAGATCATCTTTGTCATTGCTCACCGTCTAAGTACGGTTGAAAGTGCTGATAAGATCGCGGTTTTAAGCAACGGAAGGATAGTTGACACTGGAAGCGATGAAGAACTTAGCAAGAGAA
The DNA here is from genome assembly GCF_003048535.1 of Campylobacter concisus. Classification (NCBI taxonomy): domain Bacteria; kingdom Pseudomonadati; phylum Campylobacterota; class Epsilonproteobacteria; order Campylobacterales; family Campylobacteraceae; genus Campylobacter; species Campylobacter concisus. The sequence continues at coordinate 105,836 of NZ_PIRQ01000008.1, forward strand.
ATGAAATTTATGCAAAACTTAAAGGCAAAGCCTTAGTTTAAGGCGATTTTTGCTAAGATTTGCACAAATTTTTAGGCATTTTAAAGAGGTTAAAATGAGCTTAAACTACGATACTTTAAAATCTATTTTTTTTAAATTTGATCCTGAAACAGCCCACAAGATCGCTGAAGTCGCGATGGTTGGGGCAAATAAAATCTTCCCTGGCTCGCTAAGCTTTTTAGCGCACAAATGCGTGGTCGATGACAATGCGCTAAAACAAAATTTATTCTCAAGCACCTATCACAATCCAGTTGGCATAGCTGGAGGCTTTGATAAAAATGCTACGATGTTTGAGGCACTCACGGCTCTTGGATTTGGGTATTTAGAATTTGGCACATTTACACCAAAACCGCAGCCTGGCAACGCAAAGCCTAGGCTTTTTAGGCTCATAGACGAAGAGAGCATTCAAAATGCAATGGGCTTTAACAATGAAGGTTGCGAGGCTATCAAAAATAGAGTAAAAAAGATCTATCCTTTTACCATACCAATCTGGGCGAACATCGGTAAAAACAAGGTTACGCCAAACGAAGATGCGATAAAAGACTATGAAATTTTAGTAAGAGAATTTAGCGAAATTTGCGATACATTTGTCATAAACGTCTCATCGCCAAACACGCCAAATTTAAGAGCACTTCAAGATGAGAACTTTATAAAAGAGCTTTTTAGCGTCATTTTGCCACTAACCAAAAAGCCGATCATCTTTAAAATAGCTCCTGATATGAGCCACGAAGATGCGATCAAGCTTTGTAGCTGCGCAGTAGAAAACGGCGCTAGCGGCGTGCTTGTCTCAAATACAAGCGTTGATTACTCGCTCTCTCACTCGTCAAATTTAAAGGATTTTGGCGGACTAAGCGGTAAGGTAATCGCTAAAAAGTCAAAAGAGATATTTAAAGCCGTGGCAGACGAGCTTTACGGCAAGACGACGCTTATCGCATGTGGCGGCATAGATAGCGGTGCAGAGGCTTATGAGCGCATAAAAATGGGAGCAAATTTGGTCCAAATTTTTACAAGCTTTATCTTTAAAGGGCCAATGATCGCAAGAGATATAAATTTAGAAATTTTAGAACTTTTAAAAAGAGATGGCTTTGCCTCTATTAGCGAAGCGGTCGGCATAGATGTTAAAAAATAAAAGGCAAAAGATTGATAAAATTTAATAAAACAAAACTAGAAAACGGACTAGAAATTTATCACGTACCAGTAAATCCTGGTTCAAAAGTGATAAGCGTAGATGTCTTTTATAAAGTTGGATCAAGAAACGAAGTAATGGGCAAAAGTGGCATAGCTCACATGCTAGAGCATCTAAATTTCAAGTCAACCAAAAATTTACGAGCCGGGGAGTTTGATGAGATCGTAAAAGGCTTTGGCGGCGTAAATAACGCAAGTACAGGCTTTGACTACACTCACTACTTCATAAAAGCCTCAAATGAAAATTTAGACAAAACGCTTGGTCTTTTTGCCGAGCTTATGAAAAATTTAAGCCTAAAAGATAAAGAATTTCAGCCAGAGCGAGACGTGGTGCATGAAGAGCGCAGGTGGCGAACAGACAACAACCCTATGGGATATCTATACTTTAGGCTCTACAACCACGCATTTATCTATCATCCATATCACTGGACACCGATAGGCTTTATAAAAGATATCGAAAACTGGAATATCTCCGACATAAAAGAATTTCACGCTACTTTTTATCAGCCAAAAAATGCGATTTTGATGATAAGTGGCGACATCGGCAAGGATGAGGCATTTAAGCTAGCTAAGAAAAATTTTAGCGGCATAAAAAACAAAAGAGCTATCCCAAAAACTCACTGCAAAGAGCCTGAGCAAGACGGCGCTAGAAGAGCAATCATCTATAAAGATAGCCAAACACAAATGCTAGCGATTGCTTACAAAATCCCAAATTTTAAACACGCTGATCAAGTGGGGCTAAACGCGATAAGCGAGTATCTAGCCACTGGCAAAAGCTCTATTTTGCAGCAGCGCCTAGTCGATGAGCTAATGCTTGTAAACCAAATTTATGCTTATAATATGAGCTGTGTTGATGAAAATTTATTTATATTTTTAGCAGTTTGCAACCCAGATGTCGAAGCAAACGTAGTTGAAGCTGAAATTTTAAAGATCATAGATGATTTAAAAAATAAGCCAATCGACAAAGATGATGTTTTAAGAGTTAAAAATTTGATAAAAACTGATTTTATTTACTCATTTGAGAGTGCAAGCAAGGTTGCAAATTTATATGGCTCATACCTTGCTAGAGGCGACATAAAGCCACTTTACGAGCTTGAAAAAAATATCGATAAGATAGATGCCAAGCTTTTAAAAGAGATAGCAAATAGATATTTTAATGAAAAAACCAGCACAACAATAATATTAAAAAAGGAATAAACGTGGAAAATTCGCTTCAAGGTGCGATGACCGCACTCATTACGCCATTTAAAAATCAAAAAGTAGATGAAGTCAGTTTTGAAAAACTAATAAAAAGACAGATAAAGCACGGTATAGATGTCGTTGTACCAGTTGGAACTACTGGCGAGAGTGCAACACTAACGCATGATGAGCATAGAATTTGTATCGAAATAGCCGTTGATGCATGTAAAGGTACAAATGTAAAAGTACTTGCTGGGGCTGGCAGTAACGCGACTCACGAGGCTATTGGTATCGCTAAATTTGCTCAAGCTCATGGCGCTGATGGTATCCTTTCAGTTGCGCCTTATTACAACAAACCAACACAAGAAGGGCTTTACGAGCATTACAAAGCCATTGCAAATAGCATTGAAATCCCTGTGCTTCTTTACAATGTCCCTGGCAGAGTTGGCGTGGATATCTTGCCAGCGACCGTTTTTAGGCTTTTTAAAGAGTGCAAAAATATCTACGGTATCAAAGAGGCTACAGGTAGCATAGATAGATGCGTCGATCTACTGGCTCACGAGCCAAATTTAGTAGTCATTAGCGGTGAAGATGCGATCAACTATCCTATCATATCAAATGGCGGCAAAGGCGTTATCTCGGTTACTGCAAACCTCTTGCCAGATCAAATTTCACAGCTTACACACCTTGCGATGAACGAAGAGTACAAAAAAGCAAAACTAATAAACGACAATCTATACACGATAAATAAAACACTCTTTTGCGAAAGCAATCCGATACCGATCAAAGCAGCGATGTATCTAGCTGGACTCATCGACTCTTTGGAGTACCGCTTGCCACTTTGCAAACCAAGTAAAGAAAATTTTAAAAAGATAGAAGAAGTAATAAAAAATTACGAAATAAAGGGTTTTTAATGAAGGACATACTAAACGAATTTAAAGGTAAAACACTAGTCATCAGTGGCGGCACTAGAGGTATCGGCAGAGCTATAGTTGAAGAATTTGCAAAAGCCGGTGTAAATATAGCATTTACCTACAACTCAAACGAAGAGCTTGCAAAAGAGCAAGCGAGAGAGCTTGAGGCAAATTTTAAGATAAAAGCAAGAGCATATGCACTAAATATCCTCGAGCCAGAAACTTATAAAGAGCTATTTTTAAAGATAGACGAGGACTTTGATAGGATTGATTTTTTTATATCAAATGCAATTATTTCAGGTCGCGCAGTAGCTGGTGGATACACTAAATTTATGAAGCTAAAACCAAGAGGCATAAACAATATCTTTACAGCAACCGTAAATGCCTTTGTCGTAGGCACTCAAGAAGCTGCAAAACGCATGGAAAAAGTGGGTGGCGGCAGCATCATTAGCCTATCATCAACTGGAAATTTAGTATATATCGAAAACTATGCAGGTCACGGCACAGCAAAAGCAGCCGTTGAAGCGATGGCAAGATACGCTGCGACCGAGCTTGGAGAGAAAAATATCCGCGTCAATGTCGTAAGTGGCGGTCCTATCGAGACAGACGCGCTAAGAGCCTTTACAAACTACGAAGAAGTACGCGATATGACAGCAAAGCTTAGCCCGCTAAACCGCATGGGACAGCCTGCTGATCTAGCTGGAGCATGTCTATTTTTATGCTCATCTAAGGCTAGCTGGGTGACTGGGCATACATTTATAATAGATGGTGGCACGACTTTTAAATGAGAGTGAAATTTATAAGCATAAAGGCATATTTGTGAGTTTAAATTTACCAAACGCATTGGCATTTTTTAGGATACTACTGGCTCCACTTATGTTTTTTATGCTCGTAAATGCGCCAGGAATTTTTACACAAATTCACATAAGCTGGATAAATTACTTCGCAGCTCTTATTTTTGTGATCGCCTCGGTGACTGACTTTTTTGACGGCTACATCGCAAGAAGCTGGGATCAAAAAACTAAACTTGGGGCGATCCTTGATCCACTGGCAGACAAGATGCTAATTCTTGCTGCATTTTTAGGTCTTATGATGCTTGGTAGAGCGAGTGCTTGGGCTGTTTATCTCATCTTGGTAAGAGAATTTTTTATAACTGGCTTTCGTGTCGTGATGGCAAGTGATGGCGTAGAGGTCGCTGCTTCGATGGCTGGTAAAGTAAAGACAGTTTCGCAGATGTTTGCGGTTGGATTTTTACTGATGAGCTGGCCAGGCGGAGAGCTTTTGCTTTGGATTGCTGTTGCACTTACGCTTTATTCTGGGTTTGAGTACATTTTTGCCTATATAAAGGCGATGAAAAAGAGCTAAATTTGAGCTACGAATTAAAAGATATTATTTTAGAACGCACTGCAATTTTAGAGCCAGTACTGCAAAAACAAGCCAAAAAACTAAATCAAAAGATCATCAACACAAATTTTTATCACGATGCTAAAAATTTAGAAAAAATTGGCGCTGTGATTAGTCCTGAGCTAAATGAATTTTTATTAAGCTGCGCTTTAGAATACGACAAAACCCATGCAGATAAATTTGATACGTTTGATAACGACGTAGAGACTTTGCGTGGCATTTGGAGTGCGATGAGTTTTTCAAAAAGCCCTTACATTTTAGACTATCTAAGCATGCAGGCAACTCGCTCGGTGTCGCACCGCTCGTTTGCGCATAGATATATCTTTGAAATTTTACGCTTGCAAGAGAAGGCTGGCCATTCGCATCCGCTACTTGCCAAACTTTATGACTATTATGATAGCTTGCAAGCAAAACTACCTATATATGAGCTTTTGCGCCGTATAGGCGTGAGCCCTGCTGATCCTTATGATTTTGACATCTCGCTAAATGCTGTAAATTTTGGCTACTGGTTTAGCAACCAAGGACTAAGCGATGATGAGCTAGCCGGTAAATTTCACTTAGAAATTCGCCTTTTTGTCCCTTTTATAAATGACCATACATTTGAGATAGAGCTTAGAAACGACGCTGTGCCAAGGGCTAGAATAAATTTTAATGATGACGGCATGAGCTTTTTGCAAGAGTTGCCAAGTGATGCTTTGCTCCGCCCTGATATTTTAAATCTAAAGCCATTTATCACCCAAGTGAAGTCTTATTTTCATATAAATTTTGACATAAATAACAAAGACATGACCAATATAAGCGCAAGCAAAGGTCTAAATAAAGGTAAAGTCACATCTTGGCTAAGGGAAATTTTTAGCTAAAAGCCATTTGAGAGTAAATTTATAAACTTTGGCTAAAATCTCATCAATTTTTTCAAAAAAGGTAAGTTTTGAAAGGCATTTTCTTCACGCTGGCCCTGCTTTGCCTTGGGCTTTATGCGTATTCGTTTTATTTTTTAGTGACTGTTTTAGCCATTAGTTTTCTCATATTTTTTCACGAGCTTGGCCACTTTTTAGCAGCAAGAACGCTTGGCGTAAAGGTAAGCACCTTTAGTATCGGATTTGGTGAGAAAATTTACACCAAAAATGTTGGCGGCACCGACTACTGCCTAAGTGCGATCCCACTTGGTGGATACGTACAGCTAAAAGGTCAAGACGACACCGACCCAAAAGCTAAAAACTACGACCGTGATAGCTACAATGTGCTAAGCCCTATAAAGCGAATTTACATCCTCTTTGCAGGACCTTTTTTTAACTTTATCTTGGCGTTTTTTATATACATTTTGCTTGGATTTATAGGCGTTGAGAGGCTTGCACCAAGTGTCGGCCACATAGCTGAGGGCTCGGCGGCTGCGAGCGCAGGTCTAGTTAAAAACGATAAAATTTTAGAGATAAATGGTGTAAAAATAACCGAGTGGGACGATATCAGTAAAAATGTAAAACTCGAGCCTAGCACCATTTTGATAGATAGAAACGGCTCAATTTTAAGCATAAATTTAACACCAAAGATAGGCGAAACTATAAATTTATTTAATGAAAAGGTACAGCGCCCATTGATCGGGATCTCTCCAAATGGCGAAGTAGTAAAAATTTATCATACAGGTCTAAATAGTCTAAAATTTGCTTATAGCGAAACACTTGAAGCCTCAAAGCTTATCTTTAAAAGCTTTACCAAACTAGTAAGCGGAGCCGTGCCACTAAAAGAGGTCGGCGGCATCGTACAGATAGCTGATGTAACTTCAAAAGCAGCAAAGATAAGTCTTGGCGTACTTTTGACGATTGTTGCTTTAATCTCAGTAAATTTAGGTGTTTTAAATTTATTCCCCATCCCAGCGCTTGACGGCGGACACATACTTTTTAACCTATATGAGCTAGTTTTTAGACGCGAGGTAAATGAGCGGGTACTCATCATGCTTACCTACTGCGGCTGGGCGCTACTACTTGGCATAATGGTACTTGCGACCTTTAACGACATTATGAGATTAAGCGGAGGTTTATAATGATAGTTTTAAAAGAGCTATTAGAAAAGATCGAAAATTTAAGCAAAGACGTGACACTAATCGCTGTTAGCAAAAATGTCACAAGTGCTGAAGTAAAAGAGCTTTACGCGCAAGGGCAAAGAAATTTTGGCGAAAACAGAGTCCAAGAGCTAGCCAAAAAAGAGCTAGAGTTGCAAAATTTTACTGATATAAAATGGCATATGATCGGCCGCTTGCAAAATAACAAAATAAATCAAATGATAAGTCTAAAGCCAACACTTTGGCAAAGCTGCGATAGCTTTGAAAGGGCTTTAGAGGTCGATAAAAGACTCGACTACAAGCTTGATACCTTGCTTCAAATAAACTCGGCTAATGAAGATACAAAGCAAGGTGTAAGCGTAGCAAATGCGTCAGAAATTTATGAGCGTATCCAAAGCGAGTGCAAAAATATAAATTTAAAAGGCGTGATGAGTATCGGAGCGCATGTGGATGAGCCAAAAGAGATTCAAAAGAGCTTTGAACTAACTTATAAAATTTACGAGAGCCTAAAGCCAAAAGGTGCGAGTATCTGCTCGATGGGCATGAGTAGTGACTTCGAGTTAGCGATAAAATGCGGCTCAAATATGATTCGCCTTGGCACTATGCTTTATCTATAAATTTATCGCCTTTGCATGCTCTTGCTGCTAACGAAATAGATCACTGCTGGAACTATGTAAATTTCTGCCCAAAGAAACTTGAGAAAAAATTAAAATTTAATGTTTAGCGTCAGCCAAAACTAGAGCAAAAAGTACTTTTACGCCAGCTTTTTCTAGAGTGTTTTTAGCTTCAAGTATCGTTGTACCAGTGGTTACGATGTCATCTACTAAAATAACTGGCGCAGTGATCTTTTTTAGGATTTTAAAATTTCTTGGGTTATTTTGTCTAAATTGCAAATCCTTACCACTATAGCTGATCTTGCTGGTTGCATGCAGTGCGTGAAATATGGGCTTTAGATTTTTAGCCCTTAGCGCATTTGCCAAAATAGCCGTGTGCGAGTAGCCATGATGCACTCTATCATCTATCGGCAGAGCATAAATTTGCTCTGGAAAGCTAAAGCTTTTAGCAAATTTCTTAAATGCAAATTTAGCTAAATTTTTATAGATAAAAAGTCCATGCATTTGGTGCTTTGAGTGGATGAGCTCTTTGATCTCAGAGTAGCCGTAGAAGCTATAAATTTTAAAGCCCTCTAGCTCTCTTACTACAGGGCTTGGCTCGCTTAAAATTTGCGAGCAGGTTTTACAAAATGTCTTTAGTGTAAAGCTCTTGCAAAACGCACAAAACATCAGCTATTTAAGATAGCGATCGCAGAGCGCTTAACAGCGTCATTTATGATGTCTGTTAAGAATGGCTTAAATGCTCCGCCAGTGCGAACTAGCTCAAATTTGGTTTGGTTGTTTGAGATATTTTTGATGATACTTTGATCGCCTTTTTGGATTTTAAGAGTGATCTTTATCTTGCCCTTTGTGTTGTCGCTGCCATATCCGCTCATATTTGCTTCAAATTCGTTTATGAAAACTTCAACCACGACGCCACCCATGCCATTTACATTTGCGCCATGAGCTATGAGCTCTTTTTTAAGAGAATCACCAAAGTAGGTCGCAAGGTCATTTTGAAGCACGACGTATTCATCTACGGTGCCCTTGCCATCTGTTATAGTTGCAATAGTGCTTTTGTTTTTGCGGCTATCATGTACTGCACTTATATAGACCTCAAAACCACTGTTTTGTTGATTTGAAACGATAGCCTTATAAGGATCAAAGGCAACTACTGTCTGAGTAGGCGCACAACCGCTCAAGAATAGGACAAAAAGTCCAAAGATAGCTAGAAATTTAAATTTACTCATATTTTTCCTTTCAAAGTTTAGTGATCTCATCGGCTACTTTTATCGCAGCTTGTTTAACTAAAAGTGCGATAAAAAAGTCAAATTGACCAGACTCTGAAACCTCTAGCTTCTCCACATGGTGTCTAGTCGAGATTGGTAACGTTTTTTTGAAATTTATATTTGAAAGAATAAGAAGCCCATTTAGATGTCCATTTAAAATTTCTGAACTTCCCGAATAGCTTCCTCTAAGCTCGTCAAATCTAAAATCAAGCCTGTACGTATAAGGTGATGTTTGAGTATCGACAACAACGATTCCACGAGAATTTAACTCACGTTGCAAGAACATGTAAAAAAGCACTTCAAGGCGTGGATTTGAGTTAAAAACTGCAGTATTTCCTTCAACACCTGTGTAATATATCGATCTTGCGCTACTTCTAGCATCGACGATCCTGTGGAAATAAACCTTTTTTAGCCCAACATTAGTATCGATCATATTTTTTTCCAAGCAGCAGTTTATTGCTACATCACTTTTATATTTGACACCATTTATAAAAAGACCATCGCCCCTGCCTTTACAAGCGCTGCAGTCAGCCGGTATCCTCATAACCTCTTCAAAATACATCTTATCTTCGCTACTTATGCTCGCACTTTGCACGCCGTCTATGCCCTCGCACGATAGACAAAGGCTAGCTTTAGCCATGCAGCCAATTAGAAAGATAGCTGCAAAAACTGCTAATAATGTCGCTCTTAGCATTTTACTTCCTTTTGCTCTTTTTGTTTTTTGCGGAGATTTTTCACGCTCTCGCCTGCGATGCCGTAGTTATTTGTATCGATCTCATCGATAATGACAACGGTATTTTGAGCGCTTCTACCTAAAATTTCGCTTATTAGCTTTGTAACTCCGCTTATCATCTTCTCTTTTTGCTCCACACTTGGGCTATCACCCTCTTTTGTCACGCAAATTTTTACAAACGGCATAGCACTCCTTTTTGTAAATTTAGCACTTAAATTTTAATCAAAACCTATCCACCAAACAAGCTCCCAAATGCGGATATATCGTCACCTCGAAATAAGGCGAGATATTTTGTGATGATTTTGAAAGCTGTGACGTGAAATTTTGGTGCGGATAGAACATATAGTTCATCAAGCCAAAATTTCACTAACTCTTTCAAAAGGGCACAAAAGATAAGCCGCTAGTCTATTTTTAGGACAGATAAAAACGCCTCCTGCGGCAAATTCACCTTACCTATCGCCTTCATCCGTTTCTTACCCTCTTTTTGCTTTTCAAGCAACTTCCTCTTACGAGTGATGTCGCCGCCGTAGCACTTGGCTGTGACGTTTTTACCCATTGATTTTACGGTTTCACGAGCGATTATTTTATTACCGATGCTAGCTTGTATCGCCACTTCAAAGAGCTGGCGCGGCACGATCTCTTTCATCGCCTTTACGAAGTCTCTGCCCTTTGTCTGCGCCTTGCTCTCAGGCACGATGATAGATAGCGCATCGACCGTCTCGCCAGCCACTTTGACATCAAGCTTTACTAGATCTCCCACGCGGTAGTCGCTTGGCTCGTAGTCAAAGCTCGCGTAGCCTTTGGTGCTTGACTTTAGCTTGTCGTAAAAGTCCATCACGATCTCGTTCATCGGTATGTCATACTCAAGCAAAACGCGGTCAGTCGTGATGTAGTCCATCTTTGTTTGTATGCCACGGCGGTTGTTTAAAAGCGTGATAATGTTGCCCAAAAACTCGCTTGGCGTGATGATAGTCGCCTTTACGTATGGCTCAAGGATCGAGTCTATTTTATTGACTGGTGGTAGCTGGCTTGGGTTTTGGATTTTTAAATTTAGCCCGTCAGTTTGGATGACTTCATAAGTCACGGTCGGCGCTGTGGCGATGAGATCAAGATCAAATTCGCGCTCAAGCCTCTCCTTGACGACCTCCATATGAAGTAGCCCTAAAAAGCCAACTCTAAAGCCAAATCCAAGCGCGACCGAGGTCTCTGGCTCGTAGCTTATGGAGCTGTCATTTAGCTTTAGCTTATCCAGCGCGTCACGCAGATCTTCAAATTTATCAGTTTCAATAGGATAAAGCCCTGCAAAAACAAACGGCTTAGCCCTCTCAAAGCCACCAACTGGCTCTTTTAGAGGATTTCTTGACTGCGTTATCGTATCTCCAACTTGCACGTCGCTAACATTTTTAAGTCCTAAAACCACGATACCGACTTCGCCAGCGCTAAGAGTTTTGGTCTTGATCGGCGCGATAGGATTTGGATACATGAGGTCAAGCACTATGTGTTTTTTACCTGTACCCATGACCAAAATTTCATCATTTTTTGAAATTTCACCATCATAAACACGCACAAGTGCAAGTGCTCCAAGGTAGTTGTCAAACCAGCTATCGTAAATGAGTGCCTTTGTGGACTTGTTTGCATCACCATTTGGTGCTGAAATTCTTGTGATGATCGCTTCAAGCAGCTCTTTTATGCCAACACCTGTTTTTGCGCTAACCTCGATCGCTCCAGAGCAGTCAAGTCCTATAATATGCTCGATCTCGTCCTTTACTCTAGCAGGATCAGCCGCTGGTAGGTCGATCTTGTTGATGACTGGGATGATCTCTAGGTTGTTTTCAAGTGCGATATAGACGTTTGCGATGGTTTGCGCCTCCACGCCCTGACTAGCATCCACCACAAGCAGCGCACCCTCGCAGCTGGCTAAAGATCGGCTCACCTCGTAGCTAAAGTCGACGTGGCCCGGAGTGTCTATCAAATTTAGAACAAAATTTTGCCCATTTAGTGCGTAGTTTAAACGAACAGATTGGGCTTTGATCGTGATGCCGCGCTCTTTTTCGATATCCATCGTATCCATGATCTGGCTGCTCATCTCACGGTCACTGACGGCGCCACACTCCTGAATAAGGCGATCAGCAAGCGTACTTTTGCCATGGTCGATATGAGCGATAATGCTAAAGTTTCTAATGTTTTTCATATAAGTTTTACTTTTTACTAAATTTTGGGCTTTATTTTGCCTAAAGTTGATTTAAACACTAATAAATGTATTTCTATCATTTCCATACATTTTTCGCTAAAATGCCGTCTAAAACTTTCAAAAAGAGGGCTTATGTCAAAGTGGCAGTATGAAAACGATATAGATGACTATATAAAGGCTATTTTTAAAAATTTAGGACTTAAAAAATCGTGTGATTTTAATGAAAAGCAAGCGATGACACCCTATTTAAAAGAAGCATTAAAAGGTTCAGCTAAAACCAAAGCTAAAGAAAATTTTGGGGTTCCAGATTTTAGCTTAGAAATTTATGACATTCCCATAATTATAGAAAATAAATTCGGTTTGAAAAAATTAATCGCTAAAGACAAAGATAAAAACGAGATGAAATTTGACGACAATTCCATATCAGGCTATGCTGTAAATGGCGCACTTCATTATGCTCGTTCAATAATCGCAAGTGGCAAATATCACGAAGCCGTCGCAATCGGTATTGCTGGCGATAGTGAAGAAAACCTACAAATTTGCGTATATTTTGTTTGGGGCAGTAGTGAATTGACATTTAAATTTATGGATAATTATAAAACTTTAAATTTCCTCGAAAATAAAAATAGTTTTGAAAATTTTTACAAAGATGCAAAATTAACTGATGAAGATAAACACAGATTTTTAATTACATCACGCGAAATTCTTAAAATTTATGCCAAAAAACTAAATAAGCTAATGCATAATCACAATATCACCGCTCCACAACGAGTCCTTTACGTCTCTGGGATGCTGCTTTCAATGCAAGACATAAAAGAGAACTACGGACTAACACCTGATGATTTGAAAGGTTCTCAGTTGGATAATGAGCGAGACGGTATTCGTATAACTAGTCGCATAAGCTCATTTTTAAAAAATAGAAAAATTCCGTCCGAAAAGCTAAATTTAATGCTAGCTTCCTTTAATGAAATTTCAAAAAATTCACAACGAGACGAGATAGATGAAACTAAACCAAACGACAAAGAAGTTGCACATTTATTAAAAGAAAAATCAAGCACTACCAAGCAAATTTTCACGTTTCTATATAGAAATATTTTTCAAAAGATAGATGGCTCAGGCGGTGAAAGCTTTGGGCATATCGACGTAATGGGTGAGATGTATAGCGAGTTTTTAAAATATGCTTTAGGTGATGGCAAAGAGCTTGGTATTGTGCTTACTCCACCTTATATAACTAAAATGATGGCTGAAATTCTAGATATAAACAAAGATAACCGCGTTATGGATTTAGCCACTGGAAGCGCTGGCTTTCTCATCTCTGCGATGCAAATAATGATAGAAAACGCTAATGAAAATTACGCTAAAGGAAGTAGTGAAGCTCTAAAAAAGATAGATGAGATCAAAAAAAATCAGCTTCTAGGCGTGGAGCTAAATGCCGAAATGTATACTCTTGCGGCTACTAATATGATATTGCGTGGTGACGGTTCAGCTCGAATAGAACACGGCAGTGCATTTAATCGCCCAGATGAGCTTTACTCAAATTTTAAAGCCGATAGAATTTTGCTAAATCCACCATTTACATTTGATGAAAATGGTATGCCATTTATTGCTTATGGGCTTGATAGGATGGCAAAAGGCGGGCTTGGCGCCATAATCATCCAAGATAGTGCAGGTAGCGGCAAAGCTGTGAAATCAAATCAACAAATTTTAAAATCCCACACTTTACTAGCAAGTATAAAAATGCCAGTCGATCTTTTTGTGCCAGTCGCGGGAGTTCAAACGAGTATTTATATTTTTAAAGCACACGAACCACACGACTTCGAACGCTCTGTTAAATTTATAGACTTTAGAAATGACGGTTATAAAAGAACTTCTCGCTCATTACAGGAGCTAGACGAACCTACGCAAAGATACGCTGATATAGTTAAAATTTATAAAGCTGGCAGAGCCGCAAAAGTAGATCCAAGGCTTTGGAAATTAGACGAAATTTTTGTCGAGGATTTGATAACAAAAAGTGGCTCTGATTGGAATTTTGATCAGCATAAGAAGATCGATGCGATGCCGACGCTAGCTGATTTTAAAAAGAGCGTAAGCGACTATCTAAGCTGGGAAGTGTCGCAAATTTTAAAAAAGGATAATCCCAGTAGAAGCAGTATTGTAAGTCAACGAATTGCAAATTTAGAACGAGAATTTAAAGCAAATGGCGGGAAATTTGAGGAATTTAGGCTTGATAAATTATTTAATGTGAAGTCAAATCCACAACTAAATAAAGATAGTTTTAATTTTTCCGAGAATGGAGTTTATCCATATTTCACAAGAACAGTTTTAAATAATGGTATTGCAGGCTATGTCGATTATTTGGATGAGGAGCATAAAATATCAGGCAATTCACTGGCGGTTGGAATGCTTGGAATGCAGTTTTTTTATATGGAAAAGGATTTTTACGCAGGGCAGTTTACTAAAACTATTTATCCAAAATTTAATTATTTTAATAGCAAGGTGGCTCAATATTTTATAGTTCTTTTAAATAAAAATCAAAAAATTTATCAAGGCAGTTTAGTTAGAGATTTTGAAAGACTTTTCTATAATACAAAAATCCTCTTGCCGACGCTAGGCGGCGAGATAAATTTTTCCTTTATGGAAAAATTTATCGAAGAACTCGAGCGCGAACGCGTCGAAGAACTCGACGCGTATCTCGCGGTAACTGGACTTAAAAATTACAAGCTAACTGATGTCGAAAAATCTACACTCGTTAAATTTGATAAATTTAATAAACGGGGGGGGTAGCGAAGGAATTTAAAATCGGCGATTTGTTTAAAATTCAAACTCCAAAACGTAAATTTGACGCAAATAAAATTCAGTTTGGCGGACAATATCCTTATGTAGCTCGCGGAGATAAAAATAATGGAATTCGCGGATATATAGATGAAGATATACAATATTTAAATGATAAAAATACGATCAGCTTTGGTCAAGATACAGCTACAATGTTTTTTCAAAAGGACAAATATTTTACCGGTGATAAGATTAAAATTTTTATACCCATAAATTTTAACTTGAATAGCAATATAGCAAATTATATTATTACTTCAATGCGATGTGGATTTTCAAATTTTACATGGGGTAGCAGCTCTTATAATGTAGAAATTTTAAAAAATGTAAAAATTATTTTACCAACAAACGAAAACGGCGAAATCGACTACGAATTTATGGAAAATTTCATAAAAGCCATTGAAAAACTAGCCATAAAAGACGTCGTGCTTTGGGCTGACAAAAAGATAGAAACAACCAAAAAAATTATCAATAAAGCTTAGATTAGTGATGATGCCCGCAGTGATCATCTTCATCATTTAGCTCGCAGATGAGATCGTCTTTGTGTCCAAGGTTCTCACTTTCAAACTGAAGCGTGACATGGCCGATGCCTACGTGAAATAGCTCGTGCTCGATCTGCTTTATCATCTTTGAAATTTCAGCCGCCTTTAGTTCATCATCCACGACTATATGAGCGATCAGTGCGTTTGTGCCAGCATTTATTGCCCAGATATGCAAGTCGTGCACAAACCTAACACCATCTACACTCTTAATGACGCCTAAAATTTCATCCGTATCAAGCTTAAGTGGCACCGCTTCGATCAGGATATTAAAGCTATCTTTTAGCAAGCTAGCGCCACTTTTTATGATGAGCATCGAGACAAAGATACTTGCGATGCTATCGGCCTGCGTGAAGTTAAATTTCATCACAAGAAGCGCTGCAACGATGGCGCCAACTGAGCCAAGCATGTCGCCAAGCACGTGCAAATAAGCGCCTTTCATATTTAAGTTTTCTTTTGTATCAGCGCTTTTATGCATATAAACAGCTACGACTAAATTTACCACAAGTCCCAAAATACTAACAAGAAGCATCGTCTCAGCCTCTATCTGTGGCTCGTTAAAAAGCCTAATGATCGCTTCGACTATGACAAAAACAGCAAGCACGATAAGAGCTATGGCGTTTATAAAAGCTGCGATGATCTCGACCCTTTTGTAGCCAAAGGTCTTTTGTAAATTTGCCCTTTTTTCTGCGATCTTAAAAGCAACCAGCGACAAAAAAAGAGCTGCGGCGTCTGAGAGCATGTGAAATGCGTCGCTAATAAGCGCAAGCGAGTTTGAAACGAAGCCAAAAACGGCCTCAACTATCATAAACGTGAAAATTAGAAAAAATGAATTTCTTAAAACAGTTTTATTGCTAGTATGAATGTGCATACCGCCATGCTCGACGTGAGAGTGATGAGAGTGGGTCTCTTGCATCTAAAATGATCACCTTTTACTGATAAATTTAAGCATCCATAGCAAGCTCTGGCGCTACCTGACTAGAGGCTAAGCAAGCTAAAAACTGTATAAATATGCCCTGCATCTGCTTTAGTGCCGCTTAAAGATTGAATTTTAAAAATAATAAAAATTTTGTTGTAACTCTTGACATTACAACTAAAAATTATTATACTTCGTTCATCGGTTGTAAATAAAAATATTACAACACAAAGACAAGGAGAACAAAATGAAAAATTATCAAGTTGCGAAGATTGCAAACGAGCCAAGAGTTGAACTAAAAGAGGCTTTAAATTTAACTGGCTGTGAGGTATCTATAAACGAGCTTCCGGCAAATGTGAGCGTGCCATTTGTCCATGTACATAAGCAAAACGAGGAGCTTTACATCATCTTAGAGGGCGATGGCGAGCTTTTCATTGACGGTGAAGTGCTAAAAGTAAGCAAAGGAGACGCGGTGCGCATAGATCCAGAGGGCAAAAGGTGCTTTAAAGCTGGCAAAAACGGCATCAAAATGATCTGCATCCAGACAAAACGCGGTAGCCTAGAGCAATACACTATGAGTGACGGCGTGATAGTTGATGATGTAAAGCCAAGCTGGCTGTAAATTTAAAAACAAAATTTAAAAGAGAAATAATGAAAATAGCAATCATAGGCGCAAACGGCAAAAGCGGTGTAAATTTAGTAAATGAGGCACTAAAACAAGATTACGACGTCACAGCGATCGTTAGAAACAAAGAGTATAAAAACGAAAGCGTAAAGGTTGTCTATAAAGATATTTTCGAGCTTACAAAGGCTGATCTAGCAGGCTTTGACGCAGTGATCAGCGCATTTGCAGCATGGAGTGAAGAGACTTTCCCACTTCATAAAAAAGTTGCTGCTCATCTTGCAAATTTGCTAGAGGGTAGCAACGCAAGACTACTTGTAGTTGGTGGTGCTGGTACATTATTTGTAGATGATAAGGGCACAATGGTAATGGATACGCCAGACTTCCCGGCTGCATATATGGGTGTGGCAAAGGCGACTGCGGAGTCTTATTTTGAGCTAAAAGATAGGAGCGATTTACTTTGGACATACGTAAGCCCAGCAGGCGACTACGACGTAAATGGTGCTCGTACTGGTAAATACGTGCTTGGTGGAGATGGTCTCATCTTAAACTCAAAAAATGAGAGCTATATAAGCTATGCAGACCTTGCGCTTGCGATCATAGACGAGCTAAAAAACAAAAATTTTATACAAAAACGCTTCACGGCAGTTGGCGAGCGAGCATAAAAATTATAGATTTGACATAGCTGCCACAAAAAGTCGGCTTGTCAAATCTAAACTGAAAATAAACTGCTTTTAGTAAAAATTTAAAGTATAATCAGAAAAATTTTAAAGGACAGTTATGCAAGTAGGGATCAAGTTTTCAACCGCGATCCATGTAGTTTTAGTAGCTTGTTTTTTCAAAGACGAGAAAGTCACGAGCGAATTTATAGCAGGCAGTATAAACACAAATCCGGTCATAGTTAGGCGCCTGCTTGGTACTCTAAAGGCTGCAGGACTTGTGAATATCGTAGCTGGAGTTGGTGGAGTGAGTCTTGCGAAAGAGCCAAAAGATATAACCCTCCTTCAAATTTTTAACGCAGTAAATAATAAAGAAAAACTTTTTAAGATCCACTCTGACTCACCTAAAGCTTGCCCACTTGGTGGCAAGATCGAGGGACTTTTAACCAACCACTTCCTAAAA